>JAJYVN010000366.1 GCA_021791995.1 Bacillota bacterium | reverse complement strand
AAACCTCGACCGGGAATATGAATTCTGCTGCGTTCAGTCCGGCCCCGTCACGTCGTCGGTGGTTTTGCCGCCGAGTCGTTGCCGGGGCCATCCTGTTCACAGGGTCTGTTCCAGATGTCTGCTACGAGAGGCGCCGGGCTGGAAGACTCGGCCACTCGGAAATGGAGAAGACCGAACCTGGGAGAGGTTCCGGCAGGGAAGACAACTGCAATCCCGGGATGGGGCGCGGTTGGGCAGTGGGGGCCGGGTTTCTTGTGTCTCCATGGGGGTTATTGGGCGGCGCCTGCAATCCTCCACGCCGCGTGGGGCCGAAGCGTTCCCCCAGGACCCCGTCATAGTAGGTGATAATCGCAGAATTTCGCCATTTCCCTCTTAGTACTGGCCTTACGCTGAAAAATTTGTTAGAACCATGGTATGGAACAGACCGTGTCGGGATACAAGTCGGGCGCGAACGCGCCCGAGGAAACGATGAAAGAGCGTGTCCGACGGGTGACCGTGCGTCTGGTCACGAAAGAGGAAATGCCTCGGTGGATCGACTTGATGTCGCGTCATCACTATTTGGGGCGTCCGGAGATGGTCGGAGAAGCTCTCTGTTATGTCGCGACCGTGGACGATGAGTGGGTGGCCCTCATGGGGTGGGCCAGCGCGGCATTGCAGGTCAAGGTCCGGGACCAGTGGATTGGCTGGTCGGATGACCAGCGACATCGGCGGTTACGTTTTGTGGCCAATAATGTGCGGTATTGCATCTTACCCGGTTGGAACCTGCCGAATCTCGCGTCCCGCGTCTTGGCGCTGAATACGCGGCGGTTGGCGGCGGATTGGCAGGATCGCTTTGACCACCCCGTGATTTTAGCGGAAACGTTCGTCGACCCGAGTCGATTCAACGGGACCTGTTATCAGGCCGCAGGGTGGGAAAACGTGGGGCGGACCCGGGGATTTGGCCGACACGGGCGACAGTGGGAAGAACACAAACAGCCGAAGACGGTCTGGGTGCGGCCGCTTCAGCGGCCGGCTCAGTACTGGTTGGCCGCGGAGTTCGACGCGCCGATTTTCACGGGACGAAGCCCCATCCTGGACGTGAATACCGTCCCGTTGGAGGGGCCTGAGGGGCTCTTGGCCGCGCTAGAGCGCGTCCCCGATCCCCGTCACCGGCGGGGTATCCGCCATCGCCAAACCACGGTGTTGGCAGTGGCCGTCTGCGCCGTGCTCTCCGGCTCCCGGAGTTTTCTCGCGATCGCCGATTGGGCGCAGAGCCTCCCGCAAGATCTCTTAAAACGCTTGGGGTGCCGCCGCCGGAGCGATGATTCGATTGAGCGCATTCCGCCGAGCGAGCCCACCATTCGCCGGACCTTAGAGAGTATCGATGCCGCGGCGCTTGACCGCGTGTTGCACGACTTTCTGCAGCGTCAGGGGTTCGGGCGCGCCATCGCGATTGACGGGAAAACGCTCCGAGGATCCGGACACGGGGCCGAACGGCCCCGACATCTGATGGCGGCTGTCATCCACCAAACCGGGGTGGTGGTCGGCCAATCCGCCGTCGATCAGAAGACCAATGAGATTAAAGTCGCCCAACCGCTCCTGGACCCCCTCGACCTGGTCGGGCACGTGGTGACCGCCGATGCGATGCATACACAAGCCGAGTTTGCCCGCTACGTGGTCGACGAGAAACAGGCGGACTACGTGCTGACCGTCAAGGATAACCAACGGTTGCTGAAAACGCACCTCGCCCAGATGACCTGGGATTTCCCCCCCTCAGGCGGAAACCCGCCATAAGGGCCACGGGCGGATTGAGCGGCGCCGCATTTGGGTTAGCACGGCGATCCGAGGGTCTCGCTGGTTTCCGCGCGTCGAGCAGTGTTTCCGGATCGAGCGGGACACCACCGACCTTCACGGTCGCGCGATGCGCCACGAGTATGCTTATGGCGTGAGCAGTTGTCTGCCCGAAGAGGTGTCGCCTGAGGACCTCTTGCACTTCGTGCAAGGGCATTGGGGGATCGAAAATAAGCTCCACTGGGTGCGCGATGTCACGTTCGACGAAGACCGATCCCAAATCCGGACCGGAACCGGTCCGCAGACGATGGCCACGCTCCGCAATCTCGCGGTCAGCCTCCTCCGCTTAAACGGCCACCTGAATCTCGCCCAGGCGACGCGGTATTACAACGCGCACCGCCATGAGGCCCTGCGCCTGATCGGCGCCTAATTGTCGCGCGCCCTCGTGGCCGTGATCCCCGGCTCATCGGCCCGACGGTTGGATTTTCTCTGCCGCCAGGTCGGTCGCCATGGGCCACGCCTGATTTTCGCCCGTCCACCGACGGTGAGGTTCGTGAGCTATGATCAACTGCCATGGACTTTGACGAATCCCTGGTATTGGCGAGAGGACTTTCCGGAGGCCGTCCCGAACACCTCCAAGACACCCATGGTCTTCCAGGAGGTACCCGCCGCATGAGATCCTATCATCACGCTCCAGAAGGGTATGATTGTCCCTTTTGCCGCATTGCGGCCGGAGAGACACTGCCCGAACCTGCAACCCAACCGCGCGATGTTGTCTATCGCAATCGACGGGCGACCGCGTTCGTGGCCAATAAATGGTGGCCCGACAATCGGGGCCACGTGCTGGTCGTGCCCAACCGACACCTCGAGAACCTGTACGAGATGCCGTCGGATGTGGCCGGGGCCATCCATCAAGCGGCGCGGTGGGTCGCCCTGGCGATGAAAGCGGGCTATGCGTGCGATGTCATCTCGACGCGCCAGCACAATGAGCCCGACGGTGACCAGGAGGTCTGGCGCTACCACCTGCACG
>JAJYVN010000033.1:11910-16264 GCA_021791995.1 Bacillota bacterium | reverse complement strand
GGGTGGTACCTGATCCACAGAAGAAGTCCGCCACCAAGTCCCCGGGATTCGAAGAGGCGCGAACAATCCGACGCAACAGGCTCTTATTCTTCTGCGTCGCCACTCCCGTCTTCTCACGGGAGAAGCTCTTGATTTGGATGGAGTCGAGCGATTCTTCCCCCTGCAGCATAAACTCTGCCTGGTTTGCGTTCCAAACGTCCTCCATGGGGTATCCCTTGCCTTCGCCGCCCCCTCGCCGCACGTAGTCGGTCCCATACGGCACGTACTCCTTGTGAAAGGTGAAGTGCCCGGGAGTTTTCACATAGAACAGAATGACATCATGATTGCGAACCCAGTTCTTTACTGCGCTCTTATATCCGGAGATCCATCCAATGCGCCAGATGATCTCCCTCTGGAAGCAACCCGGACCGAATACCTCGTCCAGTAACACCTTGGCAGCGTGGCTCATGGTCGGGTCGAGGTGAATGTAGAAGGAGCCCGAGTCTCGCAAAAGGCGGTGCATCAGAAGCAGGCGCGGGTAGAGCATGCTGAGGTAGCCGTCCGGCCCCGCCTCCCAGCGATCGCGGTAGGCAGTCGCACTCGCGACAAAGCGGTTGCCCGCCGGGGCCTCGTTCCCCCGCCCCATGTCGGTGGCGTACGGCATGTCCGCTTCGATACCAAACGGCGGATCAATATAGATCAGGTCCACCGCGCCCGCATGGGATGGCAACATGGCCTGCAACAGGGCCAGATTGTCACCCCAAACGACCCGGTCCGCCGCTTCTTCCGGCGATCCAAAGGATTCGATGACCTCCATATCGGCCGGAGACCGCCCATCGGCCCTCGCACCCGACTCTCGCTTCCCATCCCATTGCAGTGAGATCACTCGAGGTAGTCCTTCAATTTCTTGCTGCGGCTTGGGTGCCGCAGCTTCCGCAAGGCTTTGGCCTCAATCTGCCGGATGCGCTCCCGCGTTACGCCGAATACACGACCAACTTCCTCCAACGTCCGCGCTTTGCCATCGTCCAAGCCGAAGCGCAAACGGAGAACCTCTTCCTCGCGATCGGTGAGCGTGTCCAGCACATCCTCCAACTGCTCCTTCAGAAAGGAGAACGACGCGGCCTCCGCAGGAGCTAGAGCATCCTCGTCCGGAATGAAGTCGCCGAGATGACTGTCTTCCTCCTCGCCAATGGGCGTCTCTAAACTGACCGGTTCCTGAGCAATCTTTTTGATTTCCCGGACCTTCTCGGGATCGATCCCCATCTCCGCCGCGATCTCCATGACCGTTGGTTCCCGCCCAAGGTCCTGCAACAGCTGGCGCTCCACACGCATAAGCTTATTGATCGTCTCGACCATGTGCACGGGGATGCGGATGGTCCGTGCTTGATCCGCAATCGCTCGTGTGATCGCTTGGCGAATCCACCATGTTGCATAGGTGCTAAACTTATACCCCTTGCGATAATCAAACTTCTCGACCGCTTTGAGCAACCCAAGATTCCCCTCCTGAATCAGGTCGAGCAGCTGCATGCCACGGCCCACATACCGTTTGGCAATACTGACGACAAGGCGCAGGTTGGCCTCGGTCAGCTGGCGCCGAGCGTCCTCGTCACCGGCTTCAATCCGTTGGGCAAGATCGACCTCCTGCGGCCATTCCAAGAGGGGCACGCGCCCGATTTCCTTGAGATACATCCGCACCGGATCGTCAATCGCGACGTCCGTGAGATCCACCCCGCCGTCGGCCTCCACCAGACGACGCCGCTGCAAAAGGGCACGAACCGCCGCTTCCTCCCCGGCGGACCCATCATCGGGAACTTCGGCCGGATCCAGTTCCTCTTCTGGTTCCTCTCCCTCCGCGTCGCCCTCTTCCTCGGCATCGTCCTGCTGCACGACCTCGATCCCCAAGTCCGCCAAGCCCTTGTACACGCTATCAATCTGCTCGGGCGACAAATCAACCGTCTCGAGCGCATCGGTAATCTCCGCATACGTGAGGTGGCCGCGCTTGCGCGCCTGCGCAAAGAGGTCGCGCACTTCCTGAATCATTTCAAGGTTATTATCCATCGCCAGCCAACCCCCGGGCTGAAACCGCCGCCAGAGCCAGTTCAGCCTGCAATTCGGTCATCCTCTGCACCAAGTCCCGCATGGCCTGTGTATTGACGCCCTGCCCACTCTGCTCAAGTCGCCTCTGCTCCACCTTTAGTTGCTCGACCTCGCGCTCCAACGCTCCACGGTGCACCCTCCGCAGCGCATCGTAGGCCGCGCTCCGTGGATCCCCAGGGACCGGTAGCTCCAGCAACCTCGCCACCAGAGCCCGCGCCTCCCCGCTGTCGAGCACATCCAGCAACAGTTCCCCCGGCAGTCGCTCAGGGCCATCCGGCTCCGCCAAGGCCGAAGCCGCTTCGGCCAGTCCTCGGGACACCCCTGTCGCATCGTCCGCCGCATCGGGGAAACGGACCAACATCCCAAGCCGTTCTGCGAGGGATTGATGCGCAGCAACACCAAAATCGTGTATACTCATCTCGGTAGCCAGTTGCATCAGAATGGTTCGATCCCTCAGCATGATCGCCAGCACAATCTCTTCCGCCGCCTCTGCACCCTTCACGAGTTGCGTCTTCGGATGCGAGGCTGGTGGTATGCTCTTATCGTTCCATGCTTTGCTATTACTATGCCTCCCATCCTTGTTTGCCAACACACCGACACGCTCCACCAGTCGGAGCGGATGGATCAGTAATTGCCTTGCTACCCATTCGGTGTACTCGTCCCTGGTCCCTGCGGGCAGACGCAGTAGGTACGGCAGAATTGATTCCGCAACCGCCCAACGCTCTTCGAGCGTCAACCGTCCGACCTTCCGGTCGGCCACAGCCGACGCAACGAGGAACTCCACAAGGGGCTGCGCCGCCTCTAAGGCTTGCGCAAACGCCTGCTCCCCGCGCAACCGGATCGCCTCGTCCGGATCCTTGCCTTCCGGTAGTTGCGCCACCGAAACCGCCAGCCCCGCCTCCTGCAGCAGGGCAATCCCCCGGAGCGTTGCCTTCTGGCCCGCCGCATCCGCGTCGTAGGCCAAGATGACAGATTTCGCGTTGCGTGCTAAGAGTCCTGCCTGGTCGACAGAAAGTGCCGTACCTAACGAAGCCACCACATTGGTGAACCCGTGTTGATGACAGGTGATCGCATCCATGTATCCCTCGACCACCACGAACCGCCCACTACGGGCCGCGTCCACCCGCGCGCGGTGCAGCGGATACAGTGTCCGCCGCTTGCTCCAAATTGGCGTATCCGGCGAATTCAGATACTTCACCCGTTCACCAGGGTCCAGCGATCGGCCACCGAAGGCCACCGGCCTGTCCCCGCGGCCATCCGAAATCGGGAAGATGATGCGGTTACGAAAGAGGTCACAGTATCCTTGACCACTCTTCCGACGCACCACAAGTCCAGCCCGCTCCAACACGGGATCTGCGAAGCTTGCTCGTAGGGCACGATGCAAAGACTCCCAATCCGCCGGTGCATACCCGAGCCCGAACGTCTCGGCACTCGCGGGCGGCACCCCCCGCGCCGCAAGATAGGAGCGGGCGCCCGCACCAACCGGGCCAGCAAGACACTCTTGGTAGAAGCGCGCCGCGGCCCCCACGGCCTCGCGCATCTCCTCCTCTGCCGTGCGACGCCTGCGCTCATGCGGGGACAACGGGTTCTCGGGTGGCTCGATCCCAATCCGTTGCCCCAGCTCCATCACGGCCTCGGAAAACGCCAGGCCACGGGTCTCCATCAGAAAGTCAAAGCAGTCGCCGCTCTTCTGACACCCAAAGCAGTGATAGCGCCCACGCTCCAGAGAAACGGAGAAAGACGGTGTACGCTCCGCGTGAAACGGGCATAACCCAATAAAGCCAGCGCCGGACGGCCGCAACTCCACCCGCTCGCCGATCAGATCCACAATGTTGGTGCGTTCGCGCACTTGACGCACAAACTCGGGCGGCAGAAAACGCTGAACGCTCACGCACTTGTCGGCGCCTGAAACCAACGGCTCGTGCATCCGCCGGAGGAGGCGCCTCCTCCCTTCATCCCCCCACGCCTGTCCGCACCGACCGGGCGTCCGCGCCGTCGGACGGACACGTCCACGCCCGCATCGGATGTGCGACATGCCCGGAGGTAATGGCATCCTAAATATACATCACAAACCAACACAAGAAAACGCCGGGATTGATGCGAGGGGTGCGGTGCTCAGGCTCGGAGCGCACCATTTTCTGGCCATTGCTGGCGGACAATGCGCCGCACGACCTTCCCCGTTGGTCCGAGCGGCAACTCCGGGACGATCCGCCAAAGTCGAGGGCACTTGTAGTCGGGAAGGCGCGAACGGCAATGGGTAGCCAGATCACCCACCCGG
>JAJYVN010000033.1:0-11900 GCA_021791995.1 Bacillota bacterium | reverse complement strand
CCACCGCCGCTGCGAGTTGTTCTCCCCGCCGTGCATCCGGTAAACCCACCACCGCCGCAAAGCGCACTCCAGGGAATTGCAGTAAGACGTTCTCCACCTCGGAAGGGTAGACGTTCTCGGCGCTGGTGATGATCATGTCCGCCTTGCGGTCAACGAGAAAGATTCGGCCGCTGTCATCGACGCGGGCCAGATCGCCCACCGACACATAGTCCCCGCGCACAGCCGCTGCGGTCGCCTCCGGCTCGCCGTCGTACCCATCCATGTTGGTTGGGCCAGACACAAAGAGTTCTCCGACCCCCCCGGGCGCCACGTCCTGGCCTTCCTCCCCTAAAAGGCGAATACGTTGCCCCAACATGGGATAACCGATGGAACCGGCAACACCCCCGCGCCCGTGCTTGGCGATGGTAACCGATCCTAATTCCGTGGCCCCGTAAATGTCATACAGCTCTGCCTTCGGAAAGAGGTCCAGCAGCCGGTCCCGAAGGCTCGGTGGCAACGGTGCTGAGGACGTGAGGATGAGGCGCAGGTCCGCACAACCTGGTCCGCCAGATGCCACGACCTCCGTCAGGTACTGCAGCATCGTCGGAACGAAAATCGAAAGGGTGATCCTGCGTTGGGTCAACTCCTCCGCTAGGCGCACCGGATGAAACTGTCGATGGGGGTAGATGCGACATGCCGCACCAACAGCAATGGACAGCGTCACGAACCAGAAGGAGTTGACATGGAACATCGGCAGAATGGCCAAGCCGACATCCTCATGGGTCAGGCTGATCTGCGCCGCCGTCAAAAGCCCCACCATCATGTTGCTCCGGTACGAGCGCAGAACACCTTTCGGCCGACCCGTCGTACCCGACGTATACACCAAGAGCCCCGTCCCGGTGTCGGGAACATCGATACGAACCGGCGTAGCGGGCTGGCGGTCCCGCTCCCGCTCGTACGCGGGAAAGCGGTCGCCGTCGCCAGCGGCAACCAACACCTGAATGGACGCACCGGTCCCGGACACCGCCCCGAGGAGCGGAAGGAGTTCCGGTTGAACGATCACAATGCGCGACCGTGAGTGCGCAATCTGTCGCGCAACCTCCTCTGGAGTAAGGCGCACATTGAGCGGAACGAGGGTGGCCCCAATGCGCGCTGTGGCAAACATGAGGTCCACGATCGGGAACCCATTCAGCAGGAGGGCCGCCACTCGGTCCCCCGCACGAATCCCCATCTGGAGCAAAAGCGATGCCGCCCGATTCACTTGGCGGTCCATCTCGCCAAAGGTGAGTGCATCGTCCCCCATCCCGATGGCTATGCGATTTGGATCTTGCAGCGACTGATTCTCCAACGCCTCCGCCACATTCAGCATGCGCCTGCAGCACCCCTTCTACTTCGTCTGGGATCCGCCGTCACTCGCGGCAAAGACAACCTTGATCGCCCCGCTACGTGCGCGACGCAGGCAGGTCGCAATGGCTTCCGGGTATCCTTCCAGCGGAAAGCGATGGGTTACGAGCGTGTCGATCGGCAACTCCGGATGTGCGGAGACCAGGCGCAGTGCAACGGAGAAGGTGTGCTCGCCGGTGCTCTCTCGACCGTAGCCACAATACCCATCCAGCCGGGCTTCGTGCATCCAGAGCCACGTCAGATCGACCGCCTCGCGCTGGGAGGCCCCCACGAGGGCGATGCGCCCACCGGAGCGAACCAACCGCACGGCCGTCGTGAGCGAAGAGCCACTGCCCACCGCGTCGTAGCACTGCTCAAAGCCACCGGTCAGACCACGGGCCCCCATCAGTCCCGCGTGCTGCATCGCCCAACCGCGGTCCAGGCACAACTGTTCCGCAGCTTGGGCATTCGGCACCACCTGCGTGGCACCCAGGCGTTCCGCCGCCCGCCGCTGTTCGGTGTGCCGAGCAATGATCGTCACATCGCAGGGAATGTCGAGCAGGCGAATCGCTGCCAGCACCAAAAGCCCGATCGGACCTGCACCGATGACCAGAACCCGCTGGCCCGGCAAAGGAGGTCCCGCCAACACGGCGTGTAACCCCACCGCCAGGGGCTCGACCAGTACGGCCTTGCCGTCCGGAACCGCATCTGGAACAGCGAACACCTGCGCTGCGGGCACTGCGACAAGCTCACCCCACCCACCGGGCAGGTCGCGGCAGAACCCGATGCAATACCCAGGGGAGATGCCGCCATCCGCAAACCGTTCACAGGCCGCCGTGCGCCCATCGAGGCATGCAGGACAAAGTGGTAAACCGCGCGCAGCACACGGGAGGAACGGATCAAACACCACCCGTTGCCCGCGGCGCCAACCCTCGCCGTCTGCCTCAATCCGGCCAACAACCTCATGTCCCATCACGGCCGGCAAGGACACGTACGGAGAGAACTGCGGCCCAAACTTAGCCGTCACGGTGCCCAAGTCGGAACCACAAATGCCGGCTAGTATGGGACGAACGAGGACCCAACCGGGACCGGGCAGAGTCGGAGCAGGCCGGTCGACCAACCGGAGCCCGCCCATCGACGCCACGCGATGTGGAAAGCGCCGCCCCACAAGGCGTGCGGTAACCCAGCCAGCCGGTGTATACCGATACTCGACCGCTCGCACGCCTTCCTCATCCTCCCGCCGGCAACGCTGGTTACGACATCGGTACCTGGCGCAAGAGGTGCGGACCAACCCTATCGAAGATCTCGGGAAGATTCTCCCCCGTAATGGTCAGCCCGTGGTTGCGCAGACCAATCACCCCATGCACCGGATCGTCGACCGTGGCCAGGGCGTCGGACACCGCGCGCGCAATCTCGTATGTACCGCAGGGATAATTGATCTCAGTCGAAACAACCCCCTCCATCCACGCATGCACATGCAGGATGGCCCCCACACCCGGGTGCCGACGATAGATCATCCAATGCTCGATGGCATCGACAGACACCCGGCGGCGGGGAGAGATGTCCGGCGGCACACTCAGAATGATTTGGTTGTGGGCCTCATCGTAATCGCGCACCAGGAGAATATCTCGACCAACATGCTCCAGACGAGACTTATCAACACCGCTGGCGCTCATCCAGAACCCGTAGCCCGGTTCGCGCACGCTGACGTTGCCGTAGCTCAGGCCACCGATCTGGAACAGGCGCTTCAGGTGGAGAAAATCCTTTTCGGGCAAGAGAGTTTCCATGGGAAAGGGTGCCGGCAGGAGATCCATCTCTGCCATGCGCCGCGAGGCGATAACGATTTCCTGCGTGCGCTCATTGCCCTCCCAAAACCCGGGCGGAAGGTCCTCGCGAAACTCATTGTTGATGACCAAGCGAGACTCGGCGAGCGGCCGCACCCGATCCAAGACATGGTGGAAGTAGTCCTCCGGGGCACAATCCTCTAAGGGATAATACCCGCGCTCCAGCGTGACGAAGTAGGTGGCACGCGGCACCCCGTTGCCGGCAATGGGCTCCACCAAGTAGATCAGGTGATTGCCGAGCGACCGAATCATCATCGGGTACACCGCCTGCAGAATATCACCCTCCGGCTCCGGTCCGGCGGTGATGCCGACCACAAACGTCGCTTGCGACCCTCGGTGGTGCGGACGAGGGCGGTCCGGGGGGAAGAAGTTAAACACAACCTTGGTCCCGCTACCCTCACCACCCGCCTTCTCGTCTCCCTCTGCGGTGAGGACCTCCTCCAGCCCCTTCACGAATGGCATTAACGTCGGGGACTCACCCATCGAAGGCCCATCCACCCCGACGATTTCAAACCGCATTACGCCACGCTCCCCACGGTTGGACTAGTAATAACAACGCTGACCACGAAGTCTTGACCAACAGTACATCGAAACATACGACAGCCAAGCCCAAAGCCCTGCCGCACGTACCGTTTCACCCCAGATCACCAAGCGCATCCTCCGTCCGATCCACTCGCCTTCCGAGGATGAACGGGATTTCCTCTTTGGTCCACCGCCTCGCCTCTGCTTCTCGCAAGCGCCGAATCAGCGCGGTGAAGCGCTCCGGCCGTTCGGTTTCAAACGCAAGCAACCACTCCCAGTCGCCGAGTCCAAACGCCTGGGTATTGTTGGTCTGCACTTCCGGAAACTCGGCCCCCATCATCCCGTGGGCACGCAGAATTCGCGCGCGCTCGGCGTGCGGCAACAGGTACCACTCCGGCGTTCGAACGAACGGGTACAGGCAGAGGTAACGGAGCGGAGGCTTACCAAGTTGAAAACTGGCATAGTGGTCCCCAACATACTCCGGCTTGTGCGCCACCCCCAGAAACGCAAAGGATACCTCGGTGGTCCGACCGAACGGGGTGGCCCGGAGCTTGGCAGCAACGCCCTGAAGGTCCGCCACGTCCCGACCAATCCACCAAAACGCCGTGTCGGCATCGGCCCGAAGCGCGGCGATGGAGTATACCCCCCGCAGGGAGACCCCCCGCTCCGCCGCTTGCTCCACCACCCGGTCAATCGCTCCGGCCGCCCCGTCCCGTTCCACAGGGGTAAGGTCGATCCAGCGTGGTGTGCGCCGATACACCAACGTGAGTGTGAATTGCGTCTCCGGGATTCCCTCGGGTGTGCTCACGTCCCGAGTCCCTGCCCATTCGACAACCGCTCCAGTTGCTCCACCAGGGAATCGAAGACCGCCAGGGCCCGCTCCACCGGCTCCGGAGTGGTGAGGTCAACCCCCGCCCGCTGCAGGAGCGCTACCGGGTAGTCCGACCCACCGCCACGCAGAAAGTCGAGGTAGCGAGCGGCCGCCGGTGCCCCCTCGTCCCGAATGGCCTGCGCCAGGGCCACGGCGGACGAGAAACCGGTGGCGTATTTGTAAACGTAGAACGCGTTGTAGAAGTGGGGGATTCGCGCCCACTCGAGGTCGATCTGCGCATCGACCTCGACCTCCGCACCGTAATAGGTAATGTTCAATTCACGGTAGATGGCATTTAGGCTCTCAGCCGTCAACGCCTGCCCTTCCTCGAAGCGCTGGTGAATCTCCCGCTCAAACTCAGCGAACATCACCTGGCGAAAGACGGTCGTCCGGAAGCTCTCCAAGTGATGATTGACGAGGTAGGCGCGCTCGGCGGAACCGCTGGACTGATCGAGTAAGCTTGCCATCAAGAGGGCCTCGCTCGTCGTGCTCGCCACCTCGGCCACAAAAATGGAGTGCTCCGCATAGACATACGGCTGCGCCTCTTCTGCCAGAACGCTGTGCATCGCATGACCGAACTCGTGCGCCACTGTAAATACGTGATCAATCGTTCCCTGGTAGTTGAGCAGCACATAGGGGTGAACGCCATGCACCCCCCAGGAGTACGCGCCGGAGGTTTTGCCCTTGTTTTCGAAGACATCAACCCACCCAGAGTGCAGCCCCGTGGTCAAACGCTGCTGGTAGTCTTCTCCGAGGGGAGTCACCGCGTTGCGTACGCGACGCACCGCCTCGGTGTATGGAATCGTCTCGTCGGGCGCGCACACCAGCGGCACATACAGATCATACATGTGCAGCCGATCCAAGCCTAACAGTTGCCGCCGCAACCGCAGGTAGCGGTGCAGCCCCGGGAGGTGACGATGGACAGCGTGAATGAGCGATGTGTAAACCGCCTCAGGGACATTGTCGTCGTCGAGCGCCATTGCCAGTGCCGAGGGATAGTGACGCACCCGCGCGTAGAACGCGTCGCGGCTGACGGCCGACGACAAAAGGGCGCCAAGCGTGTTCTTTTGCTTGCCATACGCGCTGTACAGTGCCTCGAACGCACCCTTCCGCACCTCGCGGTCCTGGCTTTCCAAAAAGCGGGTATAGCGCGACTGGGTCAGTTCGACCTCACGCCCCCGCTCATCGCGTACGTGCGGGAACGTCAAATCAGCATCATTCACCATATGGAACACGGTGCCCGGTACCGCGGCCAATTCCGAAGTTTGGGCCAAAAGTTCCTCCTCGGCAGGGCTGAGCACGTGGGGTTTTTGACGGAGTAAATCCAGAAACCGATGCCGATAGGTTTGAAGCGCTGTGGCTGCCTCCGGTGGATGGCCGACCCATGCCCGAGTCTGGTCGTCTGGGAGCGCCAAAAACTCTGGTTCGAAAAAGGCCCACGCCTGCGCGCACCGCGCATGGAGTCGGGTCATGCGGTCCGTCAGAGCTTGGTAGCGAGCCTGGCGCGTATCCTCGTCGTTGTGCATCCGCGCATACGCAAAGAGACGCTCCAGAAGCTGTTCGGCGCGCTCCTGGGCCGTAATCGCCGCCAGTAGCGTCTCCGGACCTTCGTGCAGTCGGTTGCGAAAACGGTCCGCTTCGTCAAGCATCTCCTCCAGTTGCGCGAAGCCAGCTTCCCACGCCTCGTCATCCGCAAAGATGTGTGACAGGTCCCACCGATGTTCGGCTGCGATCGCCGCCCGTTCCGGCAGTTGGTCCGCCTCGCCCACTGCGGTGCTATTTCGCCACTTGGGTCCCCACTCCGGGAACACGAATGCCCCACCCCCGCTCATCGCAGCAACGGACAACATGAGTGTACCAGAACCGCAGCGAAAGATGCCGCGGCCCCACCTTAGCGCCAACAACACGCCGAGCGGCGGAAGGATTCACGCGATGATCGCGGCCAGAATCGCCTTAGCCGCGTGAAGGCGATTGCCGGCCTGCTGGAAGATAACCGACGACGGACCATCCATTACCTCGTCGGTCACCTCTTCGCCGCGATGCGCCGGAAGATCGTGCATAAAGATGACATGTGGAGCAGCAAGGGCAAGGAGGGCACTACTGACCTGATAGGGCTCGAGGGCCCTGCGCCGCGCATCGGCCGTCGGCTCAAATCCCATACTGACCCATGTGTCGGTGTACACGGCATCAGCGCCACGCACCGCCTCACGCGGATCATTCAGCAACTCCAATTGGGCACCCGTCGATCGCGCGTCCTCCGCGGCCGCAGCCCACACCATCGGGTCTGGCGCGAAGTTCGTTGGGGTCGCGACACGCAGGTGCATCCCCGTCTTTGCCGCGGCAAAGGCCAGGGAGTGACAAACGTTGTTTCCGTCACCAACGTACGTCACTCGAAGCCTTCGTAAAGACCCAAAGCGCTCTAGCAGCGTCAGTAAATCCGCCAGGGCCTGGGATGGGTGCAAGAGGTCCGTCAGGGCATTGACCACGGGAATCGTCGCAAACCGCGCAAATTCCTCAATGTCGCGGTGGGCAAAAGCACGGATCACCACGCCGTCCACGAGCTGACTCAGGACGCGTGCCGTGTCCGCCACGGTTTCCCCTCGCGCAAGCTGCACCTCGCCACCCTGGAGCGCCACCGGATGCCCACCCAAATCGGACACCGCTACATCGAAGGCGACGCGAGTCCGCGTGGATGGCTTGAGGAAGAGTAGCGCAACGTTCTTACGCACAAGCGGACGGCCGTCCTGGCCATTCTTCCAACGCAGCGCGTCCTCGACGAGCAGAGACACCTCTTCGGGGGCAAAGTCATGCAGGGAGAGAAAGTCTCGCCCCGCCAGAGACACACGCCCTCCCCGCTGCTCCACCCGCGTCGACATCACGCCCTCCTCCGAGCCGCCGTGCACGCTGGACGGTTATGCGAAAACATGCATAAGTATACCGTCTGCCGACAGAGGGTCAAGATGGGTGTTGCACCAGCCGACGCCGAGAACGTAGGAAGGGAAAGACACGGCACAAGGCGAACCCGCACAATTCAGTGGACGTCCTCTCTTGGCCCACGCCGTGAGGAGGCAATTTCGGGCCGCAAAGGGGTACCGCCTGGGGTGGAGAGGACGGCAATTTGAAATCCCAGGCACGACGGTCGTGTACCACAAGGTATTGATCGCCAATCGCGGAGAGATCGCCGTCCGTGTAATTCGCGCGTGTCGTGAACTTGGCGTGCGCACGGTGGCGGTATATTCGGATGTTGACCACGATGCGCTCCATGTGCGGATGGCCGATGAAGCCGAGTGCATTGGCCCGGCCGCGCCGCGTGACAGCTACTGCAACACCGCCGCCATTTTGGAGGCCGCAGCCCGACACCACGTCGACGCGATTCATCCAGGGTACGGATTCCTGGCCGAGAACGCCAACTTCGCGGCCGTGTGCAAAACCTGGGGACTCGACTTCATCGGCCCGGAACCAGAAACGATCGAGCGGATGGGTAGCAAGGCAGGCGCTCGCCAACGGATGAGCCAGGCCGGGGTCCCTATCGTTCCCGGCACATCCGGTCCCTGCAGTGAGGACGAATGTCGTTCGGCTGCGGCGCGCATCGGTTACCCCGTATTGCTCAAGGCGGCAGCGGGAGGTGGTGGCTTGGGCATTCGTGCCGTGCAGAATCCGGATGAACTCGCCATGGCCTTCGCTGCCTCGCGCCGCGAGGCGCAGGCCAACTTTGCCGAAGCCGACCTTTATCTTGAGAAGTATCTGCCGCAACCGAGGCACATCGAGTTTCAGATCCTCGCCGATCGCCATGGCAAGGTCCTCCACCTCTTTGAGCGGGAATCGTCCATGCAACGCCGTCGGCAAAAGATCCTCGAGGAGGCGCCCGGCCCGCACATGACTGAAACCTTGCGGCGCGCGATGGCAGAAGCGGCCGTCGAAGCAGCGAGAGCTGTCCACTATATCGGTGCGGGGACCGTGGAGTTCCTTGTGGATAGGGAAGGCAACTTTTACTTTATTGAGATGAATACGCGCATTCAGGTAGAGCACACGGTCACTGAGATGACCACCGGTATCGACCTGGTCAAGGCACAGATCGAGATCGCTGCAGGGATACCACTCCAGATCGAACAGGACGCGATCGAGCGGACGGGGTGCGCGATCGAGATGCGCATCAATGCTGAGGACCCCCAAGCCCGCTTTGCGCCATGCCCCGGGACGATCAGCGAGTGGTCCCCCCCTGCGGGTCCCTGGGTCCGCACGGATGATGGAGTCTATACTGGATATACCGTCCAGCCGTATTACGATTCACTTCTGTGCAAACTGGTGGTGTGGGGTCGAGATCGCACTGAGGCGATCGCCCGCGCGCGCCGCGCCTTGGATGAATTCCGAGCGGCGGGAATCGCGACCACGATCGAGCTGCACCGGCGGATCGTGCGGGAACCCGAGTTCGTCTCCGGTATCTACCACACGGGGTGGCTGGAGGAGAACCTGGATCGCCTGATTGCGCCGCAGTGAACGGGGGAAAACGGCGTGGGGGGCGTCCTGGACAGCTTCCGGTTGGATGGACGAATCGCCTTGGTCACGGGCGGAACGCGCGGCTTCGGTCGCGCAATTGCCCAGGCTCTTGCCGAGGCCGGCGCTACGGTGGCCGTGTGTAGCCGGAAGGGCCCGGACGCAGAGCGCGCGGCACAGGAGATTGCCGACGCAACGGGAAGCACCGCCATCGGCCTGCAGGCGGATGTGACGGACGCTGGTCAGGTGGACCAGGTTGTGACGACCACCATCGACCGGCTCGGACGCTTGGACGTGTTGATCAACAATGCGGGAGTCAATCTGCGGAGACGGATGGAAGAGTTCTCGGACAAAGAATGGCATCACATCATCAGCACCAACCTCGATTCCGTCTTTTACACCTGCCGATCCGCGGCTCGACACATGAAGGAACAGCGCAGGGGCCGGATCCTCAACATCTCCTCCATGCTGGCGGGCACCGCCCTGCCGAACCGAGCCCCATACGCCGCGGCCAAGGCGGCGGTCGTGCAGTTCACCCGCGCCCTGGCCCTGGAGTGGGCTCCGATCGGAATCACGGCCAACACGCTCTGTCCAGGACCGTTTTTGGCCGGAATGAACGCTCCACTCATCAACAACCCGGAACAGATGGAGTTCTTCCGCTCCCGCATCCCTCTGGGTCGTTGGGGCAACGTCTCCGAGATCACCGGTCCAGCGTTGTTCCTGGTATCGGACGCCGCGAGTTTCGTTACGGGCACCACGCTCTATGTCGACGGCGGATGGACGGCCCACTGAATCATTCCGCATCCCGTGCTTCCCGAGCAAAATACTGTGCCAGTCCCACGAAGATAGCGTACGCGAGGCGTTGCTGGTACTTCGGATTGGCCAACAGTTCGGCATCCCGCGCATTGCTTAAAAACCCCAACTCGACGGTGATTCCGGGCATGTTGGTGTGGTTCAGCAGGTAGTGGTCAATCTGGTCCGACGCCGTACGGCCCGTCTCTTTGGTGATGGCTTGCAGTTGTTGTTGCACCATGGTTGCTAGTAGCTGGCTCTCCTGAAAACGCAGTGGGTTATAGAATGTCTGCGATCCACGCTGCGTCGAGTCGCTGAACTTGTTGGCATGAATACTGACCACTACGTCGGCTCCCATCAGGTTGATCTGCTCCACCCTCTGTCGCAAATCAATCCGCTTACGTTCGGACGGACCTGCGTCCGTCGTACCAACCGAGTCACTGCCGCCCTGCCGTGTGAGAATAGCCGTGGCCCCAGACCGCTCTAATAATGCTGCCAGATCCTGGCTCACTGCCAGATTGACCGCATCCTCGGTCAGCCCGTTGCCACTGATGGCCCCGGGGTCAATGCCACCGTGGCCAGGATCGATCGCCACCACCTTGCCGCGCAGGCTCCCCACCACGGCAGCCCAGTGTTCCGCGGAAACGGTGACACCTCCCGCAGCCAGGAACATCGCCAGACACAATACCAGAAGTCCTCCACGCCAAGTCCTCCGCCAGGGGCGCATGGACAGGATGACGCCACGCATGGGAGCCGGCACGCTCCATTCGTCGAGACACTGCCCAGAGGTATATGCCAAGGGGTATCTGTGCATGAAAAAGGGCCCGCACCGGATGTGGTGCGGGCCCCCAACACGCTTCCTCAGCGCTTACTGAACTGCGGCGCCTTACGGGCCTTTTTCAATCCATACTTCCGGCGCTCCTTAGCGCGCGGATCACGTGTCAATAGGCCTGCCTTTTTAAGGGTCCCGCGCAATTCACCGTCCACCTTCAGCAGAGCCCGGGAAATCCCGTGACGCACCGCGTCAGCCTGGCCGGTGATTCCGCCTCCATTCACGCGTGCCACAACATCGTAACTCCCGTCCGTCTGCGTGAGCACCAGCGGACGGCGGACGGAGGTTTGCAGCGTAGCGCGGGGGAAGTAGTCCTCCAACGTCCGCTCGTTGACGTGCACCCTCCCTTGCCCCGGAACCAACCGGACCCGAGCCACTGCCTCTTTGCGTCGCCCGGTGCCCCAGTATGCGAACGCAGCCTTCTTCGTGATCACGCGGTCCCCCCCGAAAACATACTTCCCGGGCTTACCGGGCACCCACGATCGTGAGCGGTTCGACCTTCTGCGCAACATGCGGGTGTTCCGCTCCCGCGTACACCTTCAATTTCTTGAGCATAGCGCGACCGAGCGGTGTCTTAGGCAGCATGCCGCGCACGGCCAACCGCACCACCTCGGTCGGATCCTTGGCAAGAAACTTGCGATATGCGACCTTTCGTAGGCCACCCGGATAGCCGGTGTACGAATAGTGGAACTTCTGATCCAGCTTGCGGCCGGTCAACCGAACGCGCGATGCATTCACAACAACCACAAAGTCGCCCGTATCCATGTGCGGAGTATAGATCGGTTTGTGCTTGCCGCGAAGGACAACGGAGACCTGGGAGGCAAGACGTCCCAAGACCACGCCGTTGGCGTCGACGATGTACCACTTGCGCTGGATATCACCT
This sequence comes from Bacillota bacterium, assembly GCA_021791995.1. Lineage (GTDB taxonomy): Bacteria > Bacillota > Sulfobacillia > RBS10-35 > JAJYVN01 > JAJYVN01. The sequence goes on along the minus strand of JAJYVN010000033.1, from coordinate 300 downwards.
GGCTTGGCAGTGTACGTACGCTGCACCAAAGTCACTCCTTAAAACAGCCCTGCTAGTTTAGAAGGACGGTGCACGGACGTCAAGCGGGGGCGGTGCCTTGGGGTGCGCCCCACAATTGTGGTGGACGTCAGGCAGCCGGGTTGACCAGGTGCCGGGCGAGTGGTCGGCGCATCTGGGGCTCGCGCTGCCAGAAGCGATCCCACGGACCGGAGCGATGAACCGCTCGGAGTGTGGCGACGGATTGGCAGCCGATGCCTCCCCAACGCATTCCGGCGCCCTTTTGGCGGGCGGCGACCACCA
>JAJYVN010000365.1 GCA_021791995.1 Bacillota bacterium | reverse complement strand
ACCACGTGGTAGTTGGTCACGATAGTGCCGTTGGCGTTCAGGACCACACCGGATCCAAGCCCTTTCGGGTGAAGACTTCCGCCCTTACGGACCTGGTTGATGACCATCACGACGGAAGGATCGACCCGGCGCGCGATGGCCGCAACCGGCCAGGGAGACGGCGGGTTGGCGACCGGCCTCCACCAAAAGCGGGCCAACGCGGCACCAACCAGCACGCCCAGGATTCCGATGGCAAGCACATCCCAGCGCCAGTGACGCACTAAGCCCGTCCCTCCCGGTGAAGCCTACGGAGTCGAGCCCGCTAATAGACCCTGCCGCCATGGGAATACCTGCTCCAAGCGTGGATCTGCACAGCCTGATGGCTGCATTAGTACTAACTAGCAGCGAACCTGCTCAGTGACCCGATGGCTGGGGCCCACCAGGTAAGTGGGTGTCCACCCAAGACGCCTTTGGGGTGCCGGGAGGGCGCGTCTGGTTATACAGAGGCTGAACGGCAAGGCGTTTGACGAAATCCCGCCCTTCCGCGTCCCTTGTTTTTGTAGATCACCACGTTCTACAATGGCAGTGAGCTATTTCCTAAGGGGACGACTCATGGAACACATCCCTATACGCGAATTGAATCAGCACACCAGCGCCGTGTTGGACCTCGTCGCCAAGGGACACGCTGTGGTCATTACACGCGACGGGCGCCCTATCGCCCGCCTGGTGCCAATTCCCGGCCCGTCCTCCACCTTAAATCGTTGGGTGAGCCAGGGACTTGCCATCGGCCCAACTATCTCGGGCCCGTTCGCGCGCCCGCCCCGGTCTGACGGCACCGCGCGAGATGTCGCCTCCCTGCTGGTACGAGACCGAGAGCAGGAGCGTGGATGATATACCTGGACTCGTCTGCACTCGTAAAGCTCATCCGGGACGAGCCGGAAACGCCCGCCTTGATTGCCTGGCTGAATGATCGAGCATCCGTAGCGTGTGTGTCCTCATGCCTCGCCGAGGTGGAAGTGGCTCGTGCTCTTCGTCGCCACGATCCAGCCGCTCTCGCGACGATGCCCGCCGTGATGGCACGGGTGTACCGCGTAGAGATTGATGCCCGAATTCGGGCAAGAGCGGCTGCCTACGACGATCTTCTGCTCCGCAGCCTGGATGCCATCCATCTAGCCACGGCAGACGTCCTCATTTCCGAGGGACAACCGCTCGATGCGCTGGTGGCATACGATGACCGGCTCTTGGCGGCCGCATCGGCTCGCGACTGGCCGACCAGCAAGCCCGGAGCCTCCGAGCCAGGTTAGCGGTCACTTCACCGTCGCCCAGGCCAACGTGCGTCAGTGAAGTGGGAGCGTGGCCGCGGGGTCTTAACGTCCACGTGGTGATACGCGTCGTGGATGACGTCTTCGATCACGTTCCAGGCCAGATCCCGATCCTACCGGACGCCGACCCACCCCCGATGCCCGACATATGGCGGTCGATAGAACCGGTCGCGATCGTGCTCGATATAGGCCAGCTGCATCTCCGGCAGCGCGGCGCAGAGAAGCGCGAGGCGGCCGTCTTCATGGTGGTTGTCCGAGAACGTCGCAAACGCGCGGCGGCCCCGGACAAACCACGTGGGGGCGCCGTGGCTCAACCGCTCTTCAACCTCCGGGAGGCCGAGGCAGATAGCCCGCACCCGTTCAAGTGCCGCCGTCACCGCCTCGGGCGACAGCCCGTAATGCATGGTTGCCCCCATTCAACTGCGTCAGCCAACACTCTCGCAAAGTCCACGCACCTAGGTAAACGCCGGGCGGGCTACCACATGGGTCGCCGTCATCCACCGGAAACCCGCACGACTATGCGCCGAAAGTGCTGTCCACCGTCGTCGGTCCGCCAGATCACGGGAATCTGTAGGTCAGCGTCGATGGCGTAGCCTTGCGCCACACCGGGAAAGTCAAGCGCCGTCCATCTCGCATCGACGTGCCCGAGCTGGGCCCAGCGCGTCCCGCCGTCCATCGTACGGTATAACGCGTGCCGCCCAACCACATAAGCCACGTTCACGGATGCGACGGCCAGTACCACGCCAACACCCTTCAAAATCAGTGGCGTCATCGCGGAAGCGCCGCCGCGGCTCGCGATTCTCTCGAGCAGAAGACCCGCTCCATCAGCCGACATCGCGTACAGCACCAGCGGCACCACACGGATCCGCCCATAGACGACCACGGGTTCGGTGTCCGCATTGGTCGCAATCCGGGCCGCAAGCGGGAATGACGTTGGAACCCAAGTACGGCCACCATCCGTGGTCTCCAGCAGGATGTCGGCCTGGGCGCCATGATTCTGCCCAGTGAGGAAGCCATCCTGCCCAGAAAACGTGAACCCGTCCGGAATGATTCCAGATGTTTGAAGGGATCCGCGGGCCTGCCAGTGGAGGCCCCCGTCACCAGTCTGGAAGAGGGCCACACGGGATCCGGAGAGCGCGGGGAACCCCGCCACCAGCATCCAGCCGTCACGCGCGCTGCCGAACGAGAGCGCGACGGCTGCGGGCTGGAACGGCGGCCGCAGCGTCGTACGCTGCCAGAGCCGCCCTTCGTCCACCGACCGGTAGATGAGAACGGACGTGGCCGTCACGCTGGCCACCACCAGCTGCCGGACGCTGGCGGCTTCGAACGATAACGTACCCAGATAGTTCGACGCTGCTGCGGAATCGCCGGCCGCGGGCAGCGTCGACTGCAGCGACCAGCGCGGGCCGGGATGGGGCGGGGGGTTGGCGGCCAGGTCGGCCGTGCGATGGAGCTCTCGCCGTTCTGGACGTCCGCGGGCGGGGGACTTGAACTGGCGGGCGACGAGGGACCCCAGC
>JAJYVN010000364.1 GCA_021791995.1 Bacillota bacterium | reverse complement strand
ATCGAGTGCTGTCTTCACGGGCGGCGCGCCCTCGTGCAGGCGAACGCTCCGCTCATCGGCCACCCCGCCGCGCGACGCCAAAAGCAGCGGGTGCGGCGTCGGCATCAGCTCGGCGATCGTCGGTACGCCAGGCTGCGTCAGCGACCAGAACAGCGAATATCGGTGGGCGAGATCGCCGACGACGATCTCGCCCATCGTGAAGTGAAGCCGGCTGGAGGGATCTGCGCCGCCAGACCTCGAAGGGCGGGCAGACGCCGCAGCAGCGCCTCGCACCTGCCTCGAGCGCGCCTCTTCGTCGGAGGGCCGCGTTGCCGCGGTCACCTCGCTTGGACGGGCTCCAACCGGCAGCCCAAGCGCGCACAGCGGCGCGGACTGGCCATAGAGCCTGAACAGCGCGAGCATCGGCATCAGCAGCCTGCTCGTGCAGCTCCTGCGCGTAGGCGCCAAGCAGCGCTTCGGGATCTGGGCGTGGCCGCTGGAGATGACCCGGGCGCTGCAGGTGGCGCCCAAGTTCACCGTCACCCTCACCTATCCGGACGGCCGCGAACGGTACGGAACGCGTCAGCTGGTAGTCGCAAACGGTCACACCATTGCAGGCCGCCTGCGGGTGACCCAGGGTCCGGCCAACCAGGACGGCCTGCTGGAGGTGTTCAGATTGGGCGGCCCGTCCATGGGCGCCTTGCTGCGCACCACCTGGCATCTGTGCCGCGGACAGCTCCTGCGCACCCACCATGCCCGCTACCGGGTCGTGCGCGAGGTGCACATCGCCACCGATGTGCCCATGCCGGTCGACCTGGATGGCGATCTCTGGCGTTCCACTCCGGTATTCTGCCGCGCGCTGCCGAACGCTCTGCGGGTGCTGGTGGGTGAGCATGTCGAAGGAGCGCCGTCGCCCAACTGACATGGGAGCAGCCAGCGTTGCCGCTCGCACCCAGAAGAGGCGTGGCAATTGGCCCCAGCAAGCGCAAGGCCATCAGGGTCTAGGGCGTCGCCGCTTAATGCGATTGAGCCGATTACCCTAAGCAGAGCGGAGGCTGCTGTCTTTTCCCCGGCCGGGAGGTTCCCCGATTTGCCCAAAACGACGGTCACGGCGGGCGACAGCCGTGACGACCAGCCATTGGAGTCCTGAGCGAGTCCGTAGCCAGACAGGGGGGTGCACCGCGTAGCCCGGGAGCGTCCAGCGTGTCGCTCGGTGACCTCGGATATCCGTCAACCCACTCCTGCTCCCGTAGCAACGTGGGGTGCTCCATGGTCGACGAACCACTGCTCCAGGGCGACCCACGCGGCTGGCACTCCTTTTAGACCGTGGCCGCCATTAGGGTACAGGTGGAGCACCACGGCCTTCTTCGCGGCCTTCATCTGCTGGTAGAAAAGCTGGACACTCTGCCACGGCACGCTGTAGTCCTGCTGGCCCTGAAGAAGTAGCACTGGGGCAGTGATCGCGGCGATGTCCGGGTCCTGCCGCCGGTAGGCGCGGCTGTGGATATTGGAACCCCAGTCACTCACGATACGTTGCCCGCCTAACGAAGCACTAGACGCGTAGGTACTGAGTGCCGCCACGAAATCGGTTGGCCCGACGAATGGGCTGACCGCCACAACCGCTTGAACGTCCGGCAGTTCCGCGGCCAGTTTCAGCGCCACGTCGCCCCCCAGAGAGAAACCCAGCAGGTACAGGCGATGGGCGTCGACCTTGCCGAGGGATTCCACAGCCCGCACGGCGTAGTACGCGTCACGCGTATCGCCCGCCGCGCCCTCGATCCCCCCGGGGCTGTCTCCGTAGCCATGGTAGTCCGGGTAGACCTGGACGAGGTCCGCTTCCGACGTGTAAGCTGCGCCCCTGGCGGTGTACGCCAGCGGGGCGTCAGTCCCCCCGGGAACAACGTATCCGCCGTGGAGTCGTATCAGCAACGGGTAGTGGCCCGGACGGATGGGTGCACTCACCCACGCTCGCGCAATACCGTCGCTCCAGTAGGTCAGTTCGAACAAGCGGACCCCGACGGCGACCGGATAGCGCGTGATCTGCCGCAGAGCGATCACCTCGCCATTGTAGTGGCGACCGGGAGGGGCGCTCTCCGGCCGACGGGACGCGCATCCTGCCAAACCGAACGCCATGGCGAGAAGAGCAGTGAGGACCACGCACAGGGTGGCGCCTCGGGAGCAACGTGTGGCGATGCTCACTTTGCCCATATTCCTTTCGCAAACCCACTCTGGAGATGAGGCCAAATGTCGATGTCATGGAATGGGTCGCCTGGTCCCGCGGACCAAGTGTAGCATGCGGCATTTACGTGGGGTGGGAGTCTGAAACGGCGTAAGGTGCCCAAGCCGGCGTTGCCATTCGGGCATTCCAGACTCCACCGTGACATTCAAGGGTACGTCGCTGTGCTGGTAGTAGGCGCGACAACGGTTCCGGAGAATCGGTGGAGGAAAGACTTCCAATCGGGAGGGTTCCCGCCACACTTGCACGGCTAAGTGCCTAGTTGGTGCGGATGACGGTCGGCGGGTCACGCAGAAATTGCGCTATGGTCTCGATGTAGCCCGGCGATGATGTCTCTGTAGCGCTGTTAAAGTGGTCAGAGGTCTGGCTCACGCCACGTCGCTCAATGTTTCAGGGGATTGCGGGGCGGGCCGAGTATCCAAACCGAGTTCCCGCCGTAATTGCTCCATGTGCTTGACCTCCACGTCCGAGAACTGCAGAAGCTGCCACCGGCGACTGGCTCGGTCCAGAGTGCCGAAGATGAGCTTCAGGGCACTGTGTTCCGTCCAGAACCGCGGGATGACCTCGGTGCGGCTCCGTTCTTCCTCGAACGTCCGCTCGAGCAGGTTCGTGGTCCGCACATACGTGCGATGGGCCGGC
>JAJYVN010000363.1 GCA_021791995.1 Bacillota bacterium | reverse complement strand
GGTCCGGCGGATTCCAACCTTCGCCTGCACCTTGACCGTTGTCTGGACTGCCGGGCCTGCGAGAGAGCTCGCCCCTCGGGTGTGCATTACGGGGAGCTTTACGAAGCGGCCGTCGCCGGGCTTGCAGAGCAGCGACGGGTTGGGCTGGTCCCGGGACCAGTGCGTCTCGGGTTACGCCACCTTGTGCGCCATCCGCGCCTGCTGGCCAGGTTCGTCCGTATGGCTCTCCGTTGGCCCGCCATGGTCCACTGGGTATTCCCCGCAGCCGCCGATCTCCTCCCGGGGTTGCCTCGGGTCCGGCAGTTGCTCGCGAGGGACCGCCTTCCGACCATCCTGCCGGCGGTGGGAACCAAGAGGGGCGAGGTTGAGATCTTCCTTGGGTGCGTGCAGGACGCGGTCTTTGGAGACGACAATTTGGCTATGGCTACCGCGCTGTCCTTTGCGGGGTACGAGGTGCATTATTCCCCGAGGCAGACCTGCTGCGGCGCCCTGCACGTGCACATTGGCGACCGGGCGAGTGTGCTCGCACTCGCCCGGGAGAATATCAATACCTTCGTGGGAAGCGACCGGCCGATTGCCGTCAACGCGGCAGGATGTGGCGCGGTGCTCAAAGACTATGGTCGACTCTTTGGTAGTGAGCCGTTTGCGGAGCAGGCGCGAGCCATTGCTCACCGGACGGCGGACTTTAGCGAACTGGTGGCATATGTATCCAGTCAACCTGAGGTGAACGCCCCTGTCCACAAGGGACAGGACCGCCCCCTGCGCGTGACGTACCACGACCCGTGTCATCTGGCGCACGCCCAGGGTGTGCGATCCGAGCCGCGGGCGGTCTTGCGTTCGCTGCCGGGCATCGAGTTCGTCGAGTTGCCGGAGGCGGACTCGTGCTGCGGGAGCGGTGGTATGTACAACCTAACGCAACCTGAGCTCTCCGCCCGCGTGCTTGAGCGCAAGGTACGGAACATCGTCGCTACCGGCGCTGAGGTCGTGGCCACAGGGAATCCCGGCTGCACTCTGCAGTTGCGCGTGGGCTTGTTGCGAGCCGGACTGCGCGTTCAGGTAGTGTCTGTAGCCGAACTGGTGGCGCGGAGTTACGACGGCGGTGTGGGTGAGCGGCGATGAGCGACGTCGCAAATAGGATGGCGGTCCGATCGGAAGGGGAGCGGAACAGTGCGGTTTGTCCGGTTCGACACCGACTGGGGTACGTGTTGGGGACGTCTTGAGGGATCCCAGATCCATGTACTCTCGCAGGGACCCTATCTGGGTGGCGTGGAGACAGGCGAGGTGCTCTCCGCGAGCGGGATTCGCTTACTAGCTCCCTGCGAGCCGAGCAAGGTGCTAGGGGTGGGGTTGAATTACGCCGACCATCGTGGGGACCGGCGGGGTTCGGATAGCCTCGTGGCAGGGATTGTTGACCGGGCGTTGGGCCATGACCGGGAATCGCATCGGGAACCTATCCTATTTCTCAAGGCACCTTCGGCCGTTGTGGGGCCGGGGGCAGCGATAGTGTTGCCATCCAACGCTCAGCGCGTCGATTACGAGGCAGAGTTGGCGGTGGTCATTGGTCACCGCCTCCATCGCCCGACGCGGCAGCAGGTCTTGGAAGGCATCTTCGGGTACACCTGTGCGAACGATGTGAGCGCGCGGGACTTGCAGGAGCGGGACGGGCAGTGGATGCGGGCGAAGTCGTTCGATACGTTCTGTCCTGTCGGCCCCTGGGTCGAGACGGAACTTGATCCTTCCGACCTGGCCCTGGATGGACTGCTCAACGGGGAGGTCCGACAGCACGCTCGTACGAGCCACATGCTCGTTGGAACGCTCGAGTTGGTACGTTTCGCCGCACAGGTAATGACGCTGCTGCCTGGAGATATCCTCCTCACTGGAACGCCCACGGGTGTTGGCGTGCTGCGGCCAGGAGACCACTTTACCGTGCGAATCGAGGGCATCGGCGAACTGCAAAACGCGGTTGAAGCCGACAGTCACAGCGGTGCGGTATAGGATGTAGACGGGCGCCCCACGTAGTGCAACGCATGCGGACGTTTGCTCGGTATTACGGTGAGCCGGTGGGCCCGGGTCCGAAACGTCTTTGCGCGTTGGACCTGGCGGTGCGGAGTAGCCCGTGCTGGTGGTATCGCGCATGTATTACCCGCCACGCAGGGGGTTTGAAGATGCTCAAACATGAACAGCGGAAGCGGAGATGACATGACAGACCAGCCTGATGTTGCGGCACCGGCCATGGGTGCCAAGTGCCATAGCTCGACGTTCCTTGCCGGGCGCTCGTACTTTCCGCTTGGCAATGGAAGGCTTTCCGCGTTCGTGCAGCACGACGCCGGGGGAGCGGGTGCCCCGGTGACGCTGGTGCTGCAGGAACCTGACACCTTTTCGTTCGACCACCGTCTCAAGGAGTGGTCGCTGCTCGACGATCCCGAGACCGGGCTGGAGTCGACGGCTCTCACGGTGCGGCACGATGGCCATTGCCACCGAGCGGTGACCTCGAACACCACGGTCGAATGGTCGGGTGAGGGGGGGTGCCCGGTGGTCCGGGCACGCTGGTGGGCGGGCCCGATTAGCGTTTTCGAGACCTTCGCGATTCACCCCCAGGATGCTGTCCTGCTGCGCCGGGTCGAGGTTGCCAACACCGCGACTACACCCCTTGAGATCACGATTGAGGCACGGTTGCGGCCCAATCGCCGACTTGCCGCGGCAGAACCCCGCTGCGATGGGGCAATCGGTCTATGTGACATCGACGACATCACGGTTGGTATTGCTGGCCGGCCAGGCCCAGGTGGCCGGACCACCCGATGAGATGTGCTGACCGAGCCGTGCCGGCGTGCCATGACTCCCGGACCGCGTCCTC
>JAJYVN010000362.1 GCA_021791995.1 Bacillota bacterium | reverse complement strand
GCCCTGCCCTGTCCGCCTTGGCGGACCCGATGAGGGATTAGCCCCACCTTTGGCTACGGAACCCGCTTGAGCCACGGTCCGGCGGGACTTCAACCCGCTAGCCCACGAAGCTGTCAGGCGCACACTACGGCCTCGGCTGACTTCTGCTGGCTCAGCCACACCTTGCGGTGCGGGTTGTCAGCTCACGCCGACGGGTCCAGCAGATCTCCCCGGGTAAGGACGCTGACCTTCCTCCCGTGTATCCGCCCGTGTTTACCGCCCCGGCCCTTGGTGGGCTTTGGGCTTCGGCTTGCTGTGCAGCATCGCCCGACCGGCACGGCCTCGAAACGGGTTCGTGTACCTCGGACCGGGAGTTTGCCTCCGGCTTCCTTCCGATCCCGCGTCGCCGCGGGCACCGTTGCCTTCAGCTAGCGGTAGGCGCTCACCAGCCCCCGCTCGGGACTTGCACCCTATGGTCAACGCCCATGCCGGGCGCACCCACGCGACGGCTGCCGGTGGTGCACACTGGCAGCCGTGTCTTGATGGGACAAGGCGTGGTTCGGGCACAGTATCCGTGGTGGTGGGTGGCGCGATGGACTCGGCTTTCCGGTTCCGTGGTCTCCTTTGGCTGTGCGCGGTTGCGTTTCTCTCGGGAGTTGTGCTTCACGCTTGGCAGAGCGGGCATCCACCCGTGCATGAGCTTGCCCCGGTCTTCACACTGACGGACCTGCAGGGGCAAGCGGTGTCCCTGGGTGCGTTTCGGGGAGAAGACGTGGTGTTGCGCTTCAGTTCGCTCGGGTGCACCCCCTGTCGCGCGGACTGGGCTGAGTTGCGACAATGGGAAACGACGGCTCCGGGCGTGACCGTGCTGGCGGTGGAGGTGGGACAAAGCCTCGGGACGGTGCGATCGGAAATGGGATATGAGGATCCGACTGTGCCTGTTGTGGTCGATTCCAGTGGACGCGTGGCCCAGGAGTACGGCGTTCGGACGATTCCGTCCCTCGCATTCATTAACAAGCAGGGCGTTCTCGTGTCGTTGGAGGTGGTGGGGACGAGCACTGGCCTCTGGCCGCAGGCGACCTGGCTCCACTACGATGGCCTCCTCCAGAAAGCAAACGGCTGAGACGCGCGGGCAGCTTTGGTATAGGATGCGTGGGCGAAGCGCCTCTGCTTGGCGCTACAGGAGGAGTGGGCGCCCTTGGCCGCGGTCGATGCCCTCGCAACGCAACAGCTTCCCCTCGATGCGCTCTTCCGCTTCCATGTAGGGATTCGCTCGGCTGAGGGCGCTGCGCGCTTGGGCATGTTGCACACACCCCATGGCACGATCGAAACGCCGGCTTTTTTGCCGGTCGGAACCCAGGGTACGGTGAAAGGACTCCACCCGTCTGAGGTGTGGGAGACTGGCGCGCGCATGATCCTGGCTAACACCTATCACCTGTGGCTCCGTCCTGGCGAGGCCTCGATAGCCACGGCCGGGGGGCTGCACCGCTGGATGGCATGGCCGGGAGCCATTTTGACGGACAGCGGAGGTTTTCAGGTCTTTAGCCTGCGCGGTTTGCGTTCGGTTCAGGAGGACGGCGTGCACTTCCGCTCCCACCTGGATGGCTCTCAGCGCTTTCTCAGCCCAGAGGGAGCGATGCAGATTCAGGAGGCGCTCGGTGGCGACATTACCATGGTTTTGGATGAGTGCAGTCCACATGGGGCATCGGTGGAGGAGTTGGAAGCAGCTGTGGATCGCACCACCCGGTGGGCGGAGCGGGCCATCGGCGCACGCCGTCGATCGGATCAGGCGCTCTTTGGCATCGTGCAAGGAGGGACCGATCTTCGTCTGCGGAGGCGGTCGGCGAGGTCGCTCTTGGCGCTCGGTTTTTCTGGGTACGCGATCGGATCCCTGTCGGTGGGGGAGCCGCTTCGAGAGATGCGCATGGTCCTTGAAGAGACGGTTCCGTGGCTACCGGCCGACCGTCCCCGGTACCTCATGGGGGTCGGTTCACCGGACTATCTCCTGGAGGCCGTGTGGTATGGGATTGACCTCTTCGACTGTGTCCTGCCGACACGGGTGGCCCGCAACGGGACGGCTCTGGTTTTGCCGCATCCCCTGGTCGGAGTGGAGGACGGATCCCCCCTCGCGCGGGGGGAGAGGCCGGGGGGGGGATATCTCCCGGAGGGGTATGCGGGCCGTCTCGTGGTGAAAAACGCGGCGTATGCCCACGATCTGCGGCCGCTGGATCCGGGATGCGCTTGCGCGACCTGCCGCTCCTTCGACCGCTCCTACCTCCGGCACCTCTGTGCCACGGGAGAGATGCTCGGACCACGCTTGATCTCCGTGCACAACCTGCACACACTGGCACGCTTTGTGGGCGTGCTCCGTGATCAGATCCGGTCCGGCACGCTGGGGGAGTTTCGTCGGGAGTTCTGGCGGCTTGCCCGACCGTGGTCCGCTCGAAACCGTTCTGCCACCGAAGCCTTGCCTTAATGCATGGGATACCGATGCCCTCCGGGCGTGCGGTTAGGACTCAGTGGTGTTCAGCATGCGGATCACTGGTATGCAGCCGAAAGCGCGGACCGTACCGCCCGGCATGCAACGCCCGACAACAGGGCCCACAGGCGTCGTTCAGTCGACGCTGGTCGTGTGGGATGCGGCCGCACAAGGGGACTCAACTGTTGACCAACTAGATCTACGTCTAACGACAAATGTGGTATACTAAGTGTATGAAGTTAAGTACATGGGCGAAGGAACAGGGCATCCGCTACCAAGCCGCGTGGCGAATGTACCTGCTCCTGCTCACGCGTAATGCGACGAATGAGGCCGTTGGTGCCAAAGGTAATTGAGAATTTCCGGGGTAGAGGGTAAACCGAAGACAAACACGCAGAGACCCCGC
>JAJYVN010000361.1 GCA_021791995.1 Bacillota bacterium | reverse complement strand
CACGTGATAAGCGAAAACGGGACCACCTTCGGTCGATCGTACGAGGGAGAAGGGGGCACCTCGGATCCCCAATTCACACCTGGTAGGCTTGGGTTGTCTGAACCGGCCATCCAGGGGGTAAGGAGATGCTCGAAGTGCCCGATATCCAGTGTATTCGTGTCATGAGCCAGAGAGGAATCTCGGTTCGGGAGATCGCACGACAGTTGCGCGTGAGTCACAAGGCGGTGCGGAAGTAAGCAGCGACGGATTTCGTGGTGGAAACGGAACCGCGTCAAGGGCGCGGGAAACGGCACACCGCTCCCGGCTGGGCTCTAGCACGTCGGTGGGTACGGCCGGCGAACGGGTCGCCGACGGAGTAGGCCCACCGGCAGAGCGCGAACAATACGAGAAACCCCTCATGCGGATGTTTGTTGAGGGTTTTCGGAGCGGACATCCCGAGACGCTCACATCCTTGGCCGACAGAATGAAACAAAAGCGTAGCGATCATGAAGGCGCTGGGCTATGCGATGGGCCTACGTGACTCCGTGTAGCAACGCAGCGGAGCTGCACGATTGTGGTGCACTGCGCGCCCGAGGGGGATGGGGAAGGAGCGATGTGCTCCTTCCCCATGCAACTCAGCGGCGACGCCCTGAAAAGAGGGTCAACACGAAGAGGAACATGTTGATGAAGTCCAGGTAAAGAGCAAGCGCTCCCAGGATGGCGGCTCCGTCGCCGACCATGCCGAAGCGGCGAATGCGCTGCACATCATAGGCCGTCAGGCCACTGAAGAGCAGCACACCCACCAGCGAGATCCAGAAGGACAGGGCACCGTGGACGAAAAAGACGTTGACCGCGATGGCGAGCAATAGACCGATCAGTGCCATGAACAGGAAGGTCCCGATCGGTTGCATGTCGACGCTCGTCGTGTAACCCCAAATGCTCGTTGCTGCAAACATGCCCGCGGCGATCATAAGCGCAGGGACGACGGCCCCGGGCGCCGAGGCTAAGGCGGGCACGACGATGATCCCTACCGTTGCTGCATAGAGCAGGAACAGGGCCTTCCCTTCGGTTGGTGCCATGGCGCCGGAGCGAAGGCGCGCCGTCAGATACCAGACAAGTGCCAACTCAGCTAAGACGAGGACGAACGGCCCCCAGCCGGAGTACAAGGGGAGCCAGGTAGGCAGGGTGGCCGTAACAATCAAGGCAACGACAAGGGTTGTGAGTAGGCCACCCACCATCCACATCAGGCTCCGTGGAACGACGTTGGCTACTCTCCGCTCATTGACCCATGGCTGCTGATGCGTGTAGTACATGGGGGCTCACCTCCTGCGACCATCATCTGCGAAGCATGGTAGGAGCGGGTGGCTCAAAAGTCAAGATTGATCAGCACGTTGGCGTGCGCGTTGCAATACGGCATCGACCGTGGCAAACTCGGGAGGATCGCCCGCAGGAGTAGTGGGTGTGTGGTAGGGGGCAGTGCATGACGCGTCCGGATGGTCGCAGTCCCGACGAAATGCGCCCAGTGAAGCTGGAACGTGGATACCTCAAACACCCCGAGGGATCGGTACGGGTGGAGTGTGGGGACACGGTTGTGGTGTGTGCGATTTCGGTGGAGAATGGCGTGCCACCGTTTGCGCGTGGCTCGGGGCAGGGGTGGCTTACTGCAGAGTACGGCATGCTGCCACGGAGCACCCACACCCGATCGCCTCGAGAGGCTTCGCGCGGACGGCAGGGCGGAAGAACCATGGAGATCCAGCGCCTGATCGGCCGATCCCTTCGGTCGGTGGTGAACCTGTCCTGTCTTGGTGAACGCACGCTTTGGATTGATTGCGATGTCCTACAGGCGGACGGTGGAACGCGCACTGCTGCCATTACGGGGTCCTTTGTTGCCCTCTGCGATGCGTTGGCGTCCATGCGTAGCCGCCGCGAGATCCCATACTTTCCTGTGCGCGACTTTTTAGCGGCGATCAGCGTGGGCATCGTGGATGGTCACAATGTTCTGGATTTGGCGTACGCCGAGGACAGTCGAGCTGCGGTGGACATGAATGTGGTGGCGACCGGCGGGGGAGCGTTTGTGGAAGTCCAAGGGACCGCAGAGAGGGATCCATTCCCGCGTGGCACGCTTGATGCGCTGCTTGACCTCGCATGGAGCGGGATCCAGCAATTGATCAGCGTTCAGCAGGAGGCGTTGGGGGATGTCGCGCTGTTCATTGGCGAAAACCCACCTGCCGGTCTGGCGAGCCGCCGCATGCCAGGGGAGCCATCGTGAACAATGCCGCACAACTGTTGATTGCCACGACCAACCCGGATAAGGCGGGCGAGGTCTCGCGTATCTTGGCGGCAACGCTGGAAGAAGAGCTTCATCGTGTGACGATCCTGAATCTGACGAACTTGCCATGGCAGGATCCGCCGGAGGAAGACGGGGGATCTTATGAGGCCAACGCGCGGATCAAGGCGCGCGCGGCGGTGCGACGGCTTCCCACAGCGGCCTGCCTTGCCGATGACTCTGGGATCGAGGTTGCGGCGTTCGGTGGTAGGCCCGGCATCCATTCAGCCCGTTGGGGTGCGGAGGAGAAAGGGCAGAGGCTCAGTGCCCTCTATCCTGAGCGGATTCTGCGTAGCGAATGCTATAAAAGGGCTGGGCAGTTTCATGGTCATGCCACCAAGCGTAACCTGCCTCTCCTCAAGCGTTTCCAGCAGCGCGCTCATGACTTTCGGCTGCGTCCTGTTGAGCTCGTCAAAAAGCAGTATGTTGGTGAAGACGGGCCCCTTCTTTGCAACTGTCTCATTTCTTTCGTCTATATATGTGTAGCCTATTATGTCAGCAGGTGATATGTCAGGCGTGCCCTGTATCCTGCTGAACTCGGCCTGCATCGTCTCTGCA
>JAJYVN010000360.1 GCA_021791995.1 Bacillota bacterium | reverse complement strand
CTGCTCGGGGGTGGCTTCCGCCCCATCGCGTGGGGATGTGTTTCCCCCACGCACCGCTCAAGATCCCGGCAGGAGAAGGATGGGAGGAAACTCCCATCGGTGTCCCGTCGGTGGTGCCCTGAGCCCCAGTGTTACTGGGCCCTCATCAAGATGCCCCGTCGCTCCTTTCGCCACGTGGTGGCGACGGGGGAATGCGATGTGGGTCATTCGGAGCATAAGGTCTTGCGATACTCTAACCAGGCACTCAAATACTGATGGTGCGATGCCAACGTCTTCGTCATGATCCGTTGAATCCGAGCCCAGGCACTCCCATCATGTTTGCGATACGTGGAGTCGTTCCATTGATCGCGGTCTTGCATCCAGAGACGCAAGGCTTTCGGGACGTTCTCCCGGCAGACTTTCAGTCCGCCTCGTCTCCCGATCACGAGGGCTGCCGCGTGATGGACACTAATCCCGTACTGCGGTTGATACTTGAATCGGCCAATCATGGACGTGTAAGCGGGCTTCACCTTTCGCACTTCGACCCCCTCCCGAGCGGCTTGACGTGCTAATGCCGTCAAAAAGGCTCGGGAGGTAAACTGGTGCGTCACTCGATTAAACTTGGCGCTCACATCCTGGTCGTGAATGAAATCTAAGGCTTCTACGACGAGACCTGCTCCGCGAGCTTTGGCCCACTGCACGGCTTGATGGGTCACCGCCCCGATGATGGCGTCCCGTTGAGTGGCCTGGGCATCATCGAGGCGGCTGTCCCCAAACGTCGCAAAGCCTTGGGGATTCCCATCGGGGCGGACATGGCCGAGGGCTAAGAAGGTGGCATTGGTGTCCACGCCCACCCACCCGTTCACCGGATAGGTTTGCAGGGGAGCCGGCGCTTCCTCGACGGTGATGCGCACCTGATAGCGTCCGTGGCGCCGCAGTATTTCCACCTGATAGGGGTCGCCCGAGGCCAACACACGGCGGAGTAAGCCTTCGTAATCCCGGCCGTTGCGTTGTCCTGTTTTCTTAGAGATCTTTCGCGCAAGATACAGAGGGATCTCCAGTTCCTCATACCGAGGGACTTTGGCGTCGGGTTTGCCTGGTTTGCGGCAATCAAGCGAGATTTCTAAGATCCAATGGTCGACCCCTGCGCGGACGCGCAGGAGGGGATTGCCGTGTTTGGTTCGATCTCCCCGCGCTGACAACCGACCATTTCGGCTCTCGTCCCATGTTTCCCGCCACGCCTGCTGGCGTGCCTGTTCAGCGATCGGGTCATCGTGGGTTTTGAACCGATCCAACCACCGTTTTTTGGTGCCAAACACCACGGGAGGAAAGGTGCCCGCCTCGACATGCTGTTGATAAAACGCTTGCTGAGCTACTTGATGCGTGAGCTTTCGTTCTGGGCCCGCAATGCGGCGGGCATTCGGATGCGGAGATGCCCTGAGAGCGGCCAACCGTTCTCGCGTTTTTTTCACGCGCTGCGTCCACAGCTTCAGACCGTCTTGCATGGATTGATGGCGGGCCCGAATGAGGTCTTGCGCTTCCTGCACGGCATCTTTCGCGTACCGCAGCGGCAACTCCGTGTCCCTGGATAGATGGCGCTCCAAGGCCCCAATGTTGGACAGACCCTGGAGTAAACGAGTGAACGCAAACCGGAGCATAAACCCATATTTGCGCATGAGACGACGAGGGATCGTATCTTGTTCGGGTGTGACCTCCAGCAAGACTCCAAACATCGTGGTCTTCATTCGGGGCCTCCTTCTTGAGCTAAGGTCGCTATGGCTTGGCGCACGGCCGCGCCGATCTTTTTTCCGCCACGTTGGCCATAAATGCGGGCCGAAAACGACGTGGTCATGGCTATCAAGTCCTCCACGAGTTCCTGCCGATCGTCTTTCACCGTGTGCTCCATCACGACCACACGCACACCGAAGGCGTGCAGAAAGGTTTCGAGATAGCCCAATCCGAACTGTGCTAATCGGTCGCGATATTCGACAACCACCAGGCTTGCCTGGTGGTCTCGGGCCAGATCCAGCAGTTGATGCAAGCCCCGGCGCTTTTCGTTCAACCCGCTGGCGACATCGGTCAGCGCGGCGACAACCGTCCAATGTTGCTCCGCAGCGAATGCCGTCAGCCGGCCCAATTGGCGATCCAAATTCCCGGCCTCTTGTTGTTTTTTCGTGGAAACCCGGGCATAGAGGAGACACCGGGTATTCAGCGCGGGATTCTGTACCGCCTCGTGCATCAGGGCGTGTAAGTCCGCCACCCGATAGCGGCGATGATTCGTCAACGTGCGCACGGGAATCAACCGTCCCTCGCGTTCCCATTTCCGGAGTCCTTCGATACTCATTCCGAGCATCTTCGCGGCTTTACCAATACTGACAAACTGTTCGTCCATTGATCTATCACCCAGAAGAATTATACCATACTATTTAACATAATGGTAGATTTATCGAAAGCAGTGACAACTTCCTTGCCTTGGGAGCACAAGGCTGAGAATGACTTCCGCGAGACACCGAAGGGCGCTGGTTTAGATAGAGGTGACGACGGCAGATTCTGGATTATCGACGGGTTCAAAAAACCATGGAACCAACAGAACAGCCCCCGAAATCACCATTAACGCTCCGACAACGAAGAAACCGAGCCGCATAGAGTGTACGATTAAAGCGCCGATACCGTAGCTTCCAATCACCCCGCCGAGGCCCATGGTGATGCTGCGCAGCGTCATTACCCGGCCTCTCACCTCAATGGGAAGCGTCTGTTGCAACCATACCATCACACTGGTGGAAAACATCGCGTTGCCAACCCCGGAGATGGCTAAAATGATCAATATGACCCATAGCTGGTTACTAATCACCACAAGCGCCGCAATGCTCACTCCGGTAAGGAAGAACCC
>JAJYVN010000032.1:2653-16618 GCA_021791995.1 Bacillota bacterium | reverse complement strand
ACCGCGGTAGGCTCCTCCTTCGGAGGCTTGACGATGATCGTGCCGGTCGGTAGTTGCTCTACTGGCACAGGCAATTTGCCGTCGCGGTACATCCGTCATGCGGCTTGGTAGCGGATGCCCTGCTCCTTCGCCCATGTACTTAACTTCATACACGCATTATACAACATCTGTCGTTAGACGTAGATCGAATTGGTCAACCGTTGAAACCCCCGGCCGCACGGAGCAGGACCGACACCTACGCGCAACGAATGCGGCACTCTCAGTGCACGGACATGAAAGGGGACGCGGTTTTGTGCGGCATCGGCGGCGATCGGTCCTCCCTGTGGTGCTGGCGGCTCTCGGCGTGGCGGGATTGGCGGCGTGCGCAAGGCACGCTCCGGGCATCTCGATCACGGTGGATACCGCCCAACACAGCTACGCCATTCCAACCGACTTCGCTGGTTTGAGCTTTGAGTCTGGATCGCTGCGCATGGATCAGAACGGGGTCGCTGGCTACTTCTTCACTCCGACCAATACAGCTCTCATTACCCTCTTTGAGAACATGGGGATCGGTAACCTCCGCATTGGGGGCGGTTCCGTCGACGAGTATCCGCCCGCGGGTACCCAGGCGCACGGTTACGAGGGGGTGGATGATTTCTTCGCATTTGCGGAGGCGACCGGGGTGCGCGTCATCTACTCCCTGCGTCTTTTGGAGACCCCACAGGATAACTACGCCCATCTCGAGAGCACCGACGCCACGATTGCGGGATACATCTGGAACCATTACCGCTCGAGCGTACAAGCCTTTGCGATCGGCAACGAGCCCGACTTCTACCGGGGTGATCCGAACATTTCCGGATTCCCGAGCTACCTTGCCGAGTGGCAGAGCTTCGCGAATGCGATCGAAGCCGCAGCCCCCGGCGCGATGTTTGCCGGTCCGGATACCGGCTCCTACACGGATTCGAAGAACTACGACGGAGAGAGCTGGACCGTGGATTTTGCAAACAGCGAGAAGGGAAGCGGACGCATCGCCGTGGTCACCCAGCACGACTACGTGGGTGGTAGTGCGGGGAACACCACGGCCGCGCAGGCGATTTTCGACATGCTCTCGCCGCAGTGGGTCGATGGCACCGTGCTTGCGAAGGGACCCGAAGGCACTGCCGTCTACAGCCCATACGCCTACCTCTATGAGCACAATCTGGCTCCCGTGCTGGCTGATGGGCTTCCCTACCGCATTACCGAAGCCAATGACTATCTGGGCGGTATCCAGGGTGCAAGCGATTCCTTTGCTTCCGCCCTGTGGGCCTTGGACTATATGCATTGGTGGGCGGAGCACGGTGCGGCGGGGGTGAACTTCCACAACAAACAGTGGATTTTAACCGATACGATCGTTCCGGGAGGTTCTGCTCCTTGCATCCTATGCGCCGCCTACCAGATTCGACCCAAGGGGTATGGGATCAAAGCCTTCAACATCGGCGGGCACGGGTATGTTGAACCGCTGTCGTTGACAAACCCCCAAGGACTGAATGTTACGGCCTACGCGGTGGGGGACAGCGCGGACCTCTATGTCACCATCATCAACAAGACCGAGGGCCAAGGGGCTGCTTCTACGCCGGTGATGATTACCCCGCAAGGCATTCAGGGCGCCAGCTGTGCGGAGATGACACTGACCGACAGTAAGCCGGGCGATCCCGCATTGCTTGACGCAACGCTGGGAGGAGCGACGATCACCGATAGCAGCCGCTGGACAGGAATCTGGACCCCGTTGGCACCGGAGGCCCACGGCCGCGTGGTTCTCACGGTTCCTGCGTCCACCGCCGTGATCGTTCGGATCCAGAGGGCGGGCGCCGATGCAGGGCCGGTTCGTATGAATGAGAACGGGACCCTGGCCCTGGTGGGGGTGGGATCGGGTGGATCCGTTGAGGTCGATACGCAGAAGGGAACGACTGCGGGGGACAGCGCGCCCCAGGGATGGTCCGGTTTCACACCCCTGCCGAACGGCGTCACCTCGACGGGTGGGGTGACAGAGGTAACCAACGCGGACGATACCCTAGAGGTGTTCGTGCCCGGGGCGTCGGGTGTGTATGCTCTGGCGGAGACCCAGCCGAACGGTCCCTGGGGCGGTTGGCAGAGCCTCGGTGGACAGGGCATGCACGACCTGGCGGCAGCGACGAACCCCGATGGCAGCGTGTCCCTGTTCGGTATTGGGGCGGGGGGTGATCTCTGGGTGGACAGCGAAAGTGCCCCAGGGGTCGGTTGGTCGGGTTGGACCGAACTCGGCGGTCGGACGGTCCAGCCCGGATATACCGTGGGGCAGGAGGCGAACGGTCTCCTGGAGGTGTTCGGCCGTTCGGACGGAGCGGTGTGGTCGATGGTGGAGACGAAACCGGGAACCTGGGCGAGCTGGCAATCGCTTGGCGGGAGTGTGGGACCGCAGCTGGCGGTCGGTACGGACCTCGACGGGACGGTGAACCTCTTTGGTACTGGCTCGAATGGCGAGCTGGAGGTGGACCGGCAGGAGAAAGGGCACTGGACCGGATGGCGGCGCATCGGCGGGCCTGCCCTGCGGCAAGGGATTGCGGTAGGTCAGGACGCAACGGGGGATCTAGTGATGTTTGGGATTACGGCCAAGGGGTATGTCGCAGCGGTTACGGAGCGGCAGCCCGGGGGTGGGTTCGGCAGGTGGAGTGACCTCGGGGGGAGTGGTCTCACGGCACCCCTGACCGTTGGCAGTACGGCCTCCGGGGGGATTCAGCTGTTTAGCACCAAGGCCTCGGGCCAGGTTTGGTCCGATGCGGAGAGTGCAGCGGGCAAGTGGAGCGGCTGGACCTCCTTCGGGGATGCGGGGATCACGCTCAACTGAACCTGCGGAAGGGGTGGGCGATGTGGAACGAGTGCGTGGGGTAGTGCTGGCGGGTGGGACGGGGTCTCGCCTGTATCCATTGACGAAGGTTACGAATAAGCACCTCTTGCCAGTGGGCCGCTATCCAATGATCTATTATCCGGTGGCCAAATTGGTCCAGGCCCAGGTGACCGACATTCTGGTGGTCACGGGACCTGAGCACATGGGGGATGTGGTGAATCTGCTCGGCAGTGGGAGCGCGTGGAATGCGCGCTTCACCTATCGCGTGCAAGATGACCCGGGGGGCATTGCGCAGGCGCTCGCGCTGGCCAGAGACTTTGCGGCGGGGGGCGCGGTGGTTGCAGTCCTTGGTGACAACATCTTTGATGCCTCGATTGCCCCGTTTCTGCGTCGCTTTCAGGGGCAAGAAAGGGGTGCCCGTATTCTGCTCAAGGAGGTGCCTGACCCGGAGCGGTATGGCGTGGCCGATGTTCGCGATGGGCATGTGGTAGGGATCGAGGAGAAACCAGCGCATCCCAGAAGCAGGCTCTGCGTCACTGGAATTTACATGTATGATCAGGATGTCTTTGATGTGATTGCGACCTTGCGGCCCTCCGGTCGCGGGGAGCTCGAGATCTCCGATGTGAATAACCACTACGTGCGGGCAGGCACCTTGGCCTACGACGAGTTGCCCGGGTGGTGGACGGATGCGGGGACTCTCCCCTCGCTTCGTCTCGCGAACGAGTTGGCCTTGGGTATTCCGGAGGATGCGCTGCCGGTGCCCAAACACCGCTAGAGCGGGGGTCGGTTACGCACTGCGGTGGCCCTTTTCGACGAGGTAGCGGTGGAGGGCATCCTCCCACGGTGGAATGGGGCCCGTGATCTTCGCGAGCCTTTCGCAGGCGAGTGAGGCGTCTTGTGGACGCTTCGCCGGGCGGATTAGATCCGCGGCCGAGATGGGTTCAACGGCTACGGCGAGACCCACCATTTGGAGGGCCGTGGTGGCGAAGGCATACCAGGAACAGCGTCCCGTGTTGGCAGCATGGAACAGCCCGGTTGCACCGTTCCGCAAGAGGGTTTCCATGCTGCTGGCTACATCTCGGGTATAGGTGGGGGACATCCACTGATCGGCAACGACGCGGATGGGACGGCCACTTTTGGCTTGCTGCAGGATGGCTTCGACAAAGTTTCCACCCTTCCCGCGTGCCCCGGCAGCACCGAAGACGCTCGCGATGCGCAGGATCAGCCACTTGGGTGCTGCCTGTTGCACCATGAGCTCGCCGGAGGCCTTCGTGGCTCCATAGACATTGACGGGGGTTGGTTGATCATCTTCGGTGTATGGGGTGCCCTTGTCCCCTCGGAAGACGTAGTCGGTGCTAATGTATGTGCAGAGGGCTCCATGCGCGGCGCAGGCCTGGGCGACATGCAGTGCACCAAGGGTGTTTACGGCCACCGCAAGGGCGGGGTGCTCCTCGCAATCATCCACGCGAACAAAGGCTGCGCAATTGATGACGACATCCATCCCAGCCACGGCCGCGTGGACCTGATCACGTTGGGTCACGTCCAACCGCTCGTGCGGCAGAAGCAAAAGCTGGTGGTCTCCGGAGCGGGTGAGCTGATCAACCAGATCCGTTCCGAGTTGGCCCGTGGAGCCGATCACTGCGATCCGCATACTGCGATCATCCCTCAGGATCCAAATGGGCCCTGGCTAGAGGTGGCAAGGCGGCATCCTTCGGTGAGAGGCAGGGGAAAGCATCCGGCCATTGGATGCCAAGATCGGGGTCATTCCACACGATGCCCGCGTCCGCCTCTGCGGCGTATTCCGCGGTGACCTTATATGTGACGTCCGCCACATCGCTCAGTACATAGAAACCGTGGGCGAAGCCAGCTGGCACGTACAATAGGCGGTGGTTTTCCGCGGAGAGCTCCACGGAAGCCCACTGGCCGAAGGTCGGTGACCCTCGGCGCAGATCGACGCCGACGTCGAAGATGCGACCGCTCAGGACCAGAACGAGCTTGCCCTGTGCGTGGGGGTGGCGCTGAAAGTGCAGGCCGCGCAGGACTCCACGCGCCGAGTGCGAAGCGTTGTCCTGAACAAAGTTCTCCGCGATACCATGTGCGACGAAGTCGGAGCGCTTGTAGGTTTCAAGGAAGTAGCCGCGGTCATCATGGAAGGCGGTTGCCTCGATGAGGACCAGATCTGGGATTGGGAGCCGCTGAAAGTGAAAGGGCACGCATGGACACCTCCGACCATGCCTTCGGCGCGTGGTCCACTGGGTCCTGTCCGGCGAAGCCAGTGAACGTTTGGGGGGAGGCGGGGGATGGATGCGGATCGTTGTGACGGGGGCTGCGGGCTTCATCGGCAGCAACTTTGTTCGACTGTTGTGCCAGGATGCCGGGCATGAGGTGGTCGCCTTTGACGCCCTGACCTACGCGGGGAATCGACACAACCTGGATGGAGTACTGCCACCGGAGCGGATCGTTCAGGGGGATGTTCGTCACCCCGCTGAGGTGCGGGGGGTGCTGGAAGGTGCGGATGTGGTCGTACATATGGCTGCGGAGAGCCATGTTGACCGCAGTATTCAGGGGGCCCTGCCTTTTGTGGAGACCAATGTTGTCGGCATGCAGGTGATGCTGGATGTTGCTCGGGAGGTAGGGATTCGGCGCTTTGTGGCCGTTTCGACCGATGAGGTATACGGTTCCCTCGGGCCCGAGGGGAGCTTCACCGAATCCAGCCCCGTGGCACCGAATAGTCCCTATGCGGCGAGTAAGGCCGCTGGCGACCTGTTGGCGCTTGCGGCCCACCACACCTTTGGCCTGCCCATCATCGTCACGCGCTGCGGCAATAACTTTGGACCGTATCAATTTCCCGAGAAGCTCATTCCGCTGACCATCCTCCGCGCTATGCGCCGGGAACCCATCCCGGTCTATGGGGATGGAAGCAACGTGCGGGATTGGATTCACGTCGAGGACCACTGCCGGGCGATCCTCCGAGTGCTCGAGGCTGGTGTGCCGGGCCGCGTGTATAACATCGGTGGCGGGGGAGAGCGGAGTAACGTCGAGGTGGTACGGGCGATCCTAAAGCTCCTTGGTGCACCGGAAAGCCTGATTCGTTTCGTTCCGGATCGGTTAGGACACGACTTCCGCTACGCCATCGATAGCACCAGGCTCCAAACCGAACTGGGGTGGGAACGTCGCTGGAGCTTCGAGGAGGGGTTGGCAGATACGGTGCGTTGGTACCAGACCCAGGAGCAGTGGTGGCGGACGGTGCTGTCGGGTGAGTATCGGGCGTATGTGGCCAAGCAGTACGGAGTGGTTGGGGGCTAACCGTATTGAGCGGTGTACTGCACGTGGTGCAGTCCGGGGATCGTGGCGGTGCCCAGCGGCATGTCCGTGACCTGGCACGCGGCATGCCTCGCCAGACGGTGGGCGTGGTCGCGGGTAACGGTGGCTGGCTCATGGACGAATTGGGGCAAGGCGGAGTCACGACGGTTGGCGCTCCGTCGCTTGCCCGCTCATTGGATCCGATCAAGGTGCGTCGTGCCTCCGCGCAGGTGCGGCAGCTCGCGCATCAATGGGGCGCGACCATCGTGCATGCGCATGGCGTCTTCGCGCTCCTGGCCAGCGTGGATGCCCCGCTTCCCCTCATCTATACGACCCATGGCGTGCAGTGGACGGATCGAGCGCACCCCGCGTGGTTGCGCTCGCTCTCGTGGTCGGTGCACCGCGCCCTCCGGAGCCGAGTCGGTGCCGTGGTCGCGGTCTCCGAACAAGAGGCGCGGGAGGTGGAGGCGGTCGGCGTTCCACGACACTGCATTCATCACATACCCAACGGTGTGGAACTGACCAGAGGAGTTCCCATGGTTCGGGAACCCGTTTGTGGGGTGGCCGCACGTTTGGTGGCGGGCAAGGGCCTCGAGGATCTGATTACGATCATGGCCGAACTGCCCAGAGTCAACCTGCGCATCGCAGGCGATGGACCGCTTCGGGTTCGACTAGAGGCGCACGCGGCGCGCTTGGGCGTTGCGGCTCGCGTTCATTTCCTCGGTTGGCTTGATGATCTTGGTCCGTTCTATCGAGGCACGGCGGTCTATGTGACATTCTCGACAAAGGAGGGGCTACCGTACACAGTTCTGGACGCGATGGCCTATGGCCTGCCGGTGGTCGCGAGCGACATCCCTGGGCATCGTGAGCTCGTGGGCCAAGGTCGAACCGGATTTTTGGTGGATAGTCGGTCGGCCGGGGCACGGCGGCTCGCGCAGTTGCTAGCGGATCCGGGGCTGCGTTGCCAAATGGGAAGGGAAGCCACCGCTGCCATTGCGGAGCGTTTTTCGCTCCAGGCCATGTTGCGCGCACATTCCGAACTCTATGGCACGTTGGCGGTGTAGACGGGCGAGCGCGGGTGATGAAGCCACGCAGCGTGAGCCGAGCACGCTTGCGGGAGCTGTCACGCTGCGTTCAGCCGTCCTGCGAGTGCCCACGGTGTTTGCCTAGGCCACGGAGGAGTTCTCGGAGGGTCTGCGCCAGAATGCGCAGGTCTTCGCTGACGCTGGAGCGCATCGCGTAGAGTAGATCGAACTTGAGCTTCTCCCGTGGATGGGTGTCGTAGCGGCCGTGTACCTGCGCCAAACCCGTCATCCCGGGCAGAAGGCGCAACCGCGTATCGAAGGTCGGGACGGTGCAGGCAACCTCCTGATGAATGAGGGGGCGTTCGGGCCTTGGTCCCACCAGGCTCATGTCGCCCTTGAGTACGTTCCACAGTTGAGGCATCTCATCCAGATGCAGTTGCCGAAGCCACCGGCCACTGCGGGTTAAACGCGGATCATCGGGACGGGAAAGCACAGGCCCTGTGCTGGACTCGGCGTTGCGGACCATGGTGCGGAACTTGCAGAGGGTAAAGGAGCGGCCGTGCTGGCCCAGCCGCTCTTGGCGATAGAGGACGGGGAGACCATCGTCGAGGAATACAATCGTCGCCAGCACGAGCAGCAAGGGGCTCGAGAGGACGAGGAAGAGAGATGCGAGCGCCACGTCCATGGCTCGCTTGGCCAGTTGGTGGTAGCGCAAGGCTGCGGCGCTCCCGCTGAGGTCCAGAGCGAGTTGATCCCCCACCGTGATCGGGCGGGCGCGCAGGGCCAGCAGATCCAGAATGCTCGGGACGAGCAGGACGTCGAGTCCCCGGTCCAGGGCGAACAGGACGACCATTTCCTTGACGGTCTCGGGCAGATCCTGATCGACCAAGAGTGCCTGTGCCTCGGTGGATTGGACCGCGGCGGTCAGTCCTTGCACCACTTGTCGCTGAAGCGGGTCCACCCGGAACGCACCCACCAGGCGAACCGCTTGGTCGACGCGGCTTGGGAATGGATTGGCGTCATGTGCCTGAACGTGCAGCACGCGGAGGGGGCCTTGGCGTCGCTGCCAGTCGCGGTACGCCGCGAGACGGTACAAGTACAGGCCGAGAAAGGCATAGATTGCCTCCAGACCAATGGCACTCCGTGGCACGGCAAAGGTTCGGGCGAAAAAGGAGAGGGCCATGGCGAGCACGGCTCCGAAGATTACAGCAATGAGGATGCTGCGTCCCTGCTCTGGCCAAGGGGCGGGGTGGCGCTCATACAGGCCATAGACGGCCAAGAGCCCCAACGTGGCCAGGAGAAAGAGCGGTAGGGCATGCAAGAGGGCATCAAGATTATAGGCAGGAGGCAGCCCCAAGAAACGCGTGAAGGCGGCGGCGGTCCAAGCAGCCACCACCACCATGCCGTCCCCCATAATCAGCCAACCCACCGGGGCGCTGGATCGCTGCACTCCGCTGCCTCCTCGTGTCGATCCTACCGTGGTTATGCAGGACCTGCATCGACTTCCTGCATGCGAGGCGACACGAAGCAGAGACAGAGTATACCATTCCTTATGCGGAAGAACCCGGTACAATACGGGATACGTCTGCGGCAGAGCGAAAGGCGGCGACAGTGTGGCCAAACGGTCGAAAAAACGGAGGGGCCTGGGAGCCTATTCCCCGAGTGCCCCCACCGCGAGGGCGGCTGACCAATGGCGTGTCGCCCTCCCGTTGGCTCTCGCGATCGCCTTTGCATTGGTTCTGGCTGTGGGTACTGCCTTTAACGGCCTGTACTTCCCGAACGAGCAACTCATCTACCTTTTGATTGTGGTTGTATTGGTGGTCATTCTGCTCTTTGCCGCAGGCGTTGCACGCCCGTTTCTGCGGGAACCCCTGGATGGGCTGGTGCTTGGGTTTGTGGGCTGTTACGTCCTGTCGTTGGTCGTGGCGGTGCACCCCAACGCGGCCATCCAGGCAGTGCTGCTGCGTGCGATGTACTTCCTGGTCTTTTGGGCGGTTGCCCAGTTGACGGCGCGTTTGCCGCGTCTACGTCCGGTCCTCCTTTGGGGGCTGCTGTTGGGTGGAGCGATTGTGACGGTGATTGGGATCGGGGCCGCAGCGGGCACGATCCCTTACCCTGGGGCCTTCCTTGGGGGACGTATCTATTCGAGTATTCAGTACCCTGACTCCGCAGCCGCATACCTGGCCGCGACAGCGTTTGTCGCCATCGGCTTCAAACTCAGCGAACAGCGCCCGGTTGTGCGGATGCTCTATGGCCTCTCCGCCACATCCTCGATCATGGTGTTTGTCTTTGCGCTCTCGCGCGGAGCGGAGATTGTCTTCGTTCCCGTGGCCCTGTTCCTGGTGGGGGTGTGGGTGCTACGCCGCAATTGGGCCTTGGCGGTGGATGCGGCGGTTGCCGTGGTCATTCCGTTGCTCGGCGTCGCGGCCAGCGCCCTGCCTTACACGCACGGGCTTCGGGAGATTGCGGCCAAGTCGGGGTATGGACCGCTTTTGGTCTGGTCGGCCTTGGCCGCTGCGCTGGTGGTCTCGGCCTTGTTGGACTTGGAGTGGGTGCGTTTACGTCGTGTTTCGGTCCGCGTATTGACGCGGATTGCCGTCGGGGCGGGATTCGCACTGGTGATGGTCGTGATCGTTTCCGTCGTGACGCTGCACCTTGGTCGCACGATCTTCGCGCGCTTGGGACACCTGAGTCCGGATGTCTATAATGCATGGTCGCGGATCCGCTGGTGGCGGGATGCCCTGCGCATCGTGGTGCGGCATCCGATCCTCGGCGTCGGTGGCGGCGGCTGGGCTGCGCTGTACCACAGTGTGCAGAGCTACGGCTACTTCACCACCCAAGTGCATAACGGATGGATCCAGGTCTGGGTTGCGACGGGCACGGTTGGTTTGTTGGTGTGGCTCGGGGTGATTGGCTTCGGTGCGCTCGCCGTCGTCCGAGCCTTCCGCCAGGCGAATGACCAGGACCAGGTGCTCTTGATCGGTGTTGCAGCCGCAGCGGCGATGATCCTGCTCCATGGTTTCCTCGACTTTACGCTCGAGATTCCGGCGATCGCCCTTGCGTTCTGGGCCATGCTTGGGCTCTTCCGCTCCTGGAGCCTCCCGGTCGCTGCTCCTCAGCGGGCCGTGGCACCCGCACAGCGGATGTCGTGGGCGCATGGCGCCCTTGTGGTCGGCTTGGTTTTGGTGACGGGCCTGGCTTCCACCCAACTTGCTTCCCAACGAGCGGTGTCTTCCGCATCCAAACTGGCGGACGACGGTAACTACCCGGCGGGGATTGCTCGATTCAAGGAGGCCGTTCGTCTGGACCCCTGGTCGGTGACCGCTCATCTGGATCTGGCCGAGCTGGATGCGGCCGCTATGAACATTGCTTCCGACACCGCGTCCTATCAGAACGCAGCGGCAACACAGTACGCGGAGGCGGTGAACCTTGATGCGTACAATGTCGACACGCGCGTTTCGTATGCCTCCTTTCTAGAAAGCCTCGGGAACGAGGCGGAGGCCTTTACCCAGTTGAAGCAGGCCCTTACGGATGGCCCATTCCTCCCGTCGACCTACGAGGAGGTCGCGATCGCGGGGGTTGATGCCGGGTTGCAGAACGTTGTTCAGAAGGACGTTCTCAACGCGACGGAGGACCTGAGCTACGTGGTGCGGCTACGTGCACGCCTCGACGAAGAGAGTGCCCGTGTTCCCGCCCCCGCTCGTGGACACTACGCCAACCCGCTGGTACCCACCGATCCTGCGGTAGATCTATCGGTGGGGGAGGCCGATGCGGTGTTTGGTGATTGGAGCGGTGCGCAGAAGATGCTGACGCCGCTTTTGGGGACACCGGGGCAGGTTGGCGGGGAGGCCAACCTTTGGGAGGGAATGGTGCTGCAAAAGGCCGGGGGCAGCGGGTCTGCGACCTTGCTCAAGACGGCGCAGATCGACCTGAGTAGCCTGTATGCGGGCCAGTTGTCCATCGTTAAGGATGTTGTGGGTGCCCTGGCCTCGTCCTCTTGATGGGCGCCGGTTCCATTACGAGTTGGGCCAGCCGGAGCATGTCGTCGGACCCGTAGCGGCCGTCGCAGGGTAACGTGAGCACTGTGCCGGCAAGGCGGCGTTCCTCAAGCGTCGCGGCGGCTCGACTCGGCCCGGTGAGCCGCCAGTGCAAGCTGGCGCAGATACCGTGATCCAGAAGACTTCGGGCCAAGTCACTGCGGTTCGGGTGCCGGATGAGATAGCCGAGCGGGCACACGCCTTCGGGAAGGGCGGTGTGGATTCCGGTCCCCGGACCACCTTGCAACTGCTGTTGCAAGATGCCCCAATTCTTCCGGCACCGTGTGCGCCACATGCCATCGTCCTGAGAGGGTAGCTCCTGGAGGATCGAACGGCTGACTTGGTCCAAGGCGGCGATCGTATGTTGGTGTTCGAGCCAGGACTCCGCAGCGGCAAGGACGTTGGCGGTTTCCACCGCGTTTGGGCGCTCCAGTGCCGACAGCCGATGGCGGACAAAGTGCGGGTCCGGATCGGGCCAGCGCTCCGGCCGGGATGCGGTTGCCCAGCGACGGGCGATGCCGCCTGCCGGTGTGGGGAGGCACTTCCGCAGACTGGCAAAGGCACCGTCGGTCCACGGTGGACCGAGCCAGCGCTTGCCGCGGGCATTGGTCAGGGTGTGGGAGGCGTCTTCCCAGATCACGAGATGTGGATGCTCCTGGCGTAGGCGGGAGAGAAGCGGACGTCCCATACGCCATCCGAAGTTGTGGACCACAACCAGCACATCCCCCTTCGCCGGATGGTCCGGTCCCTGCGCATGGTAGAAGTGTGGACGACATGCGGCGTCCAGCACCGCCTGGGTCAGGGCAGGGCAGCTGTATGCGGGGAGGTGAACCCGGGCGGACCGGTAGGGAAGGAGGAGCCAGTGGAGGGCCGAGCGGCCACTGTCCACAAACGTCCAGCCCGCTCCATCCCCCAATGCGAAAGGCGGTACCCATGGTCCGCTCGGTCGTATGGCCTCTCCCCCCATGATGCGCGTCGGCGTACACCTCCTGCTACCTGGTTTCGCTTGCCGCTTCCAGCCAACAACTCTATCATGGAATCCGTTTCGTCGAAGCATGGGAGAGGAGTTGTTGCGCGGTATGGCCGATCGCAGTGTTGTGTTTGGCGGGCACCCTGTTACCCTTGTGGGGCCCGAGATACGTCCCGGTGACAAGGCACCAGAGTTCTCGCTGGTGGACCCGGACCTGAAGGAACACCACCTGGGCAGTACACAGGGGAAGATTCGTCTGATCAGCGTGGTGCCGTCGTTGGACACCGGAGTTTGTAACATTCAGAGTCGGCGCTTTGATCAAGAGGCAAAGCAGTTGTCGGAAGATGTGGTGCTCGTGACGGTGAGCATGGATTTGCCGTTTGCGCAGAAGCGTTGGCAGAAGGAGGCGGGGGCCGACCGGACGGTGTTGCTCTCCGACCATCGGGAGGCGTCCTTTGGTACGGCCTACGGCACGTTGATCAAAGGGTTGCGTCTCGAGGCCCGCGCAACCTTTGTCGTTGACCGAGCGGGGGTTGTGCGACACGCGGAGTACGTGCCGGTGGTAAGTGAGGAGCCGAATTATGAGCGTGCGCTCGCGGCCGTCCGCAAGGCACTCTAACCGATCCCTTGGGACGGGCCACGGCGGTGGAGCCCTTGGATGATTGTTGGGATCTAATTCCGGTTCATGAGGATCGGATCCGTCTTCACAGCGTCATCAGCGGTGCGGGAGGAGTCCCGCTCGTATTGATTCACGGCATGGCGAGTTCCTGGCGCCAGTGGCGTGGGAGCATGGAGCGCCTGAAGAATGCCTTTCCTCTTACGGCGTTGGATCTGCCAGGGTTCGGTCTCTCGGCGGCTTCCCGCGCGCCCATGGCGTTTCAGGACTTCGCTGATGCTGCCGAACAGTGGTGCCGACAGCGTGGATGGGGGCAGTTGGCTGGGGTCGGGCACTCCTTTGGTGGTGCGGTTCTTTTGGATTGGGCCAGCCGATACCCGGATCGCTTCCGTCGCGTGGCGCTTTTAGCACCTGCGGCGATTGACCATCCATGGTTTCGGGGTGATCTGTGGGGATTGCAATACGGACTGATCCGCCGTCTGGCGGGTCCCCTGATCCTCTGGGTGGTTTCGACCC
Source organism: Bacillota bacterium (assembly GCA_021791995.1). GTDB lineage: Bacteria > Bacillota > Sulfobacillia > RBS10-35 > JAJYVN01 > JAJYVN01. The sequence continues at coordinate 3,309 of JAJYVN010000032.1, read as the reverse complement.
AGTGGGTGGGTCGGCGTCTGTTTGGCCATATTGTTACCGACCTCAACGCCGTTGAGCGCGGCGAGGTCCTGGACTTGCAGTGGGGCTGCCGGCGGGCGCGGGAGATGTTGCGTGCCCTCCATTACTACCGCTTTGATGGATTGATGGAGCGTTTGGACCGAATCCGTGTTCCGGTCCTCCTCGGGTGGGGCTCCGCGGATCGAGTGGTTCCCCCCGAGGACGCTGATGCGTACCTTGCCCGTCTTCCTCAGGCAGAGATACGGTGGTTCCAGGGTTGTGGGCATGTACCCATGGTGGAGCGGCGGGCGGAGTGCGATGACGTTCTGCGTTGGGCGGCTGATGCGCATCGGTGAATTGGTCTGTCGCTGTCTAGACGCGTGTACCATACAGATGAACGGGTGGACTTCTGCCTTTGCCGAAGGTCACTAGGTTGCGGAGGATCGGTGAGCAGTACCGTCATGCGGTGCCTGGTATGCGCGCGTGTCAGGCACTGGTATCCGGGGAGGATGTTCGCCGGTGGGCGCATCCTCTTGGAGGGGAGAAGACCGATGAGCCAGAAAAAAGGGTCCCATCCCCTGCTCATTGCGGCGGCACGCCAGCTCTGGTCGGCTCGACGCGGTGAGGCCTTTGCGAGCGGCCTGCGCCGTCCCGGTTGA
>JAJYVN010000032.1:0-2643 GCA_021791995.1 Bacillota bacterium | reverse complement strand
CGGCGCGGCGGCGGCGCTGGCTGGCTTGGGTGGACTCGGGGGTGCTCTGGGGTGGGCGCGGTATGTTGAACCGCGCCGACTCGATGTCTCCTATTGGGAGGTGCCCCTCGGGGGGCTTCCGATCGGGCAGGAGCTTTCCCTTTTGCACCTGACGGATCTACATGTGCGCCGCTTGGCGTTATCGCCCAAGCAGATCTTGACCGCGCTCGGACCACGGGCGCTTGCCTGCCGTCTCGTCTGTCTCACGGGGGACTTCTGTGATCGGCCCGGCGAGGTGGAGGACGTGCGCCGTGTACTGACTCCGCTCCTCCACGCCATGGCGATGCAGGACGAACGACCCGTCACCGCCCTCGCGGTGTGGGGGAACCACGACGTCCGCACTGGCGTTGACCAATTGGAGCCGGTGCTGTCCTCCCTCGGTGTGCGGGTGCTCGACAACACGGCCGTCCCAGTGGGGCCGATCTGGGTGGCCGGTGTCGGGGATCTCGGAACAAAGGGGGCACGACTCGAGAAGGCGGTTGCGGCCGTTCCTCCTGGTGAGCCCTTCCTTTTGCTGTCGCACAACCCGGCCATCTTTGCACGTGCCGCGGCGGTTGGCGTGCCCCTCACGCTGGCGGGTCACACGCACGGAGGGCAGGTACGCATCCCCGGCCTCTCCGCGGCATGGGGGCGACGGATCCCGTATCGCAGCGGGTGGTATCGCAGCGGTAACCGTGCGCTGTATGTAAACCGTGGGCTGGGCATGACGTGGGCTCCGGTGCGGTTGGGGGCCCCACCAGAGGCGGCCGTTTTCCGTTTGGTGCATTGATTTGGATTTGCGTAGCCGCGCGGGGCCAGGCGGGGGGATCTGGTCTCCCCTCTCCGTGTATTGTGCAAAACTTTGGTGCTGAGTATAATTAGCGCGACAGTTTGTCGAAACGGGGCATAGGGAGCGGGTAGTCGGTGCCTTCGAGTGTTCTGTTGGCGACCGAAGGCACGTACCCGTATGCGCCTGGCGGCGTTAGCACGTGGTGTGCTCAACTGATCCGCCACCTGCCTGAGATCCACTTTTCCATCTTCGCTGTCGTGATGAATCCTTACGTGGAGCGTCCCGACCAGTTGCCTGCCAATGTGACGAGGATTATCAATGTTCCCCTCTGGGGTACCCAGGATGCGTCCGAGCATCGCATCGAATTGTCGTTCTCCGACGTTCTGCAGAAGAAGCACCGGACGACGCCCGCGATGATTGATCGCGTCATTCTTCCCCTGATGAATCAGTTGACCGATTTGATCCTGTCCAAGGGCGCCGACGCCGAAGCATTCGGCCAAGTCATCGCAGCGCTGCATCGCCAATTTCAATTCGTGGATTACCAAGAGGCTATGAAGTCTGAGACGGTGTGGAATCACTTCCGCGTTCGTTTGGTGGAGGCAGGGCGTTCCGGTCAGTTACCGCCACCGACGGTGAATGACGCTGTGCAGGCGATGGGTTGGATTTTTCGCTTTTTTACGGTGCTCAATACCCCGATTCCCGAGACGGATGTGATCCACTCTTCGGCGGCCGCGTTCTGTGGCTTGGCCGGTGTGTTGGGCAAGATCCTGTACCGCACGCCCTACCTCTTAACCGAACACGGAGTCTACCTGCGTGAGCAGTATCTAAGCATCGGTCGCAGTACAGCGTCGTCATTTGCCAAGGCCTTTTTGAGTTCGCTCATCGAAACGGTTGTGCGCTGTAACCTGCATTTTGCGGATGAACTTGCGCCGGTATGCCTCTTCAATGGACGATGGGAACGCAGGCTAGGCGCTGATCCCCGCAGAATTCGCGTGGTCTATAACGGGGTGAGCCCGGCGGTGTTTCACCCGGGGCCGCCGCGTGAAGAGCCGGTTGAGGACGTGCGTGTGCTCTCGGTGGCCCGGATCGATCCCAACAAGGACCTGGAGACCCTCCTGCGGGCGGCGCAGATCGTCCATCGTCGCCAGAGTCGGGTCCGTTTTCTGGTGCAGGGGGCTGTGTCCGTACCGGCGTACCACCAGCGTGTCTTGGCGTTGCGTGAGGAGTTGGGCCTTGGTGCTGTGGTCGAATTCGCTGATTTCACCCCTGATATCGCGGGGGTGTATCGGTCGGCGGACATTGTTGTGCAGGCCAGTGTTTCGGAGGCGTTCCCTTATTCGGTGGTGGAAGCGATGATGGTTGGTAAGCCGGTCGTCGCCACGGAGGTGGGTGGGACGCGCGAGGCTCTGACCGGGTGTGGCATTTTGGTGCCGGCTCAGGACCCGGCGCGGTTGGCGCAGGGTATTCTGCGCTTGGTAGAGGATCCCGCACTCCGTACGCGCTTGGGTCAGGCGGCACGGCGCCGGGCCTTGGAGCTCTTCACCATCGACCGTTCGGTCGCGGGGTTTGCTGCGGCGTACCGGAGGCTGGCTGGCGAGACTTTGCGCCCGGCGGGTGTACGCACCATGCAAGAGTTGGCGTTGGCGCGAGGCTATGCCCTGGCCCGGTTGGGTTGGGCGGAACAGGCGTTAGCTCAATTGGAGGCGGCGGTGGATCTGGATCCTCATGCGGCAATGGTACCCGTGGTCCTGGCGCAGATGGCGCATCTCTGCAAGGATCGTGGGGTCTCCCAGGTCCACCCGCTTAAGCCCGGCGTACCAAGTTCCGACGAAGGC
>JAJYVN010000359.1 GCA_021791995.1 Bacillota bacterium | reverse complement strand
TGCGCTATCGCCTTCGGGATTGTCACCTGCAGTTTGCTGGTCACCCTTGCCATATCCTTACCTTAGCAAGGATGTGCTTGCCAGGGTCTCGAACCGGTCCCACGGCGCCATCTGGTGATCGTCCGGGCAAAGGCGACATCCCACGGCGGCAACTTGTCGGATCCAAGCCCCAAGGCGTACTGATCGGCCAATGGGTTAGGCTGCCGGGGCAGCGCCGCCCGGCCTTTCCCGCCCGACGTCCCCAGGCCTCAACCCAAATCGTTGGCCAGAACCCTGTGATCGCCGCCACGGGATCCTCGCCCCGGGGTTGGATGGGCGCTCGATCACGAGACGCTGCCTCCGGACTCACGGGTAAGAACCGTTACCCGTGGAATAACAGGTGCGGCCGCCCAGCTCGGTCCAGGGCGTGCCCAATTGCGGGAAGCCCTTATGCGCGAAACTGTCTTGCCCTGTTATTGGTTCGCACCATCGCGAGCTTGAACCTGGCTCTGCCCCGCCGCGCCCTTCCCCCGCTGGCGATGCAGCCCTTCGCAGGGCTCAGGTGGCTCCACGTCTAGCGAGGTCCGGGAGATTGAACGCCCCTGTACAAGTGCACCGCTGAAACGTCACCTTTAGCTCCCTCGATGGTCCCTCTTGCATAGCAGGCGGTCAAAGCGCGGAAATCCCGAGCTCGGGCGAACTTGACCAAGTAGTACACCGTGGATATGGGAAAGGTGAGCGCCCAGAACTGCAGCCGCGATCCGCACATGCCGGGGAACCGTCGTCGGAATCGGAGCCGCGATCGAGCCTGGTCAAAAACTTGCCACCGGCCGATGCGCGTAGCCCACCCCGCATAGCCAACATCGTGCCACACAGTGGCGCCGCCACTTACAGCGACCTCGTATCCCGCTTGAGCCATCCGGACTCCAAGATCGACCTCCGCCCAGTTGTGCGGAAACACTTGGGCATCCAGAGGGACTTCTTCCATAAGAATCCTTGTGCGCCCGAGAAATGCATTCGGCAAGTAGTCACATCGTGTCAACGACGGCGCCAGTGTCCCCGTTCTGATAGCCTCTAGCTCCGTACGGTGGCGGACGCCAGTACGAGTCAAGTACCCGCCGGCGCACCAAACCCCCTCTCCCTCGGGATACCGCATCATGATTGGGCCAACTAATCCAAGGTCCGGCTGCGAAACGACAGCCGTGACCAATTCGCGGAGGCAGTCACGCTCCACAACATTGTCGTCGTCGATGAAAAATACACAGTCTTCTGTAACGCGAGCGAGTCCGAGGGCCCGTGCACCATTGCTATATAGCGCTGTCTCTGACGCAATCACCTCAACGTCTGGAAAACTAGTGTGCAGCATTTCAACCGTACCGTCGTCGCAGCGATCCGCCACTACTATAGTGTGGTCGGCTACCACTGTTCCTTGAGCCAAGCAATTCAGTAACCGCCTTAGCTTCGATCGCCGATTGTGGGTGGGGATCACCACCGCGACGGTGGGACGTCGGTTATCGTCCATCGATGTTCTGCTAAGCACAGCTACCCACCCCTGCCGCTTCGTAGGGCTGCCGCTGAGCTCTCAAGGGCTCAAGACGCATATTTGTGGTGCTCTTCGAATGACGTGTGCGCACGACCGCGACGCTAGCATTCTCTGAAGTCGTGCCCATCGCGAACCGCACTTCGCCGCGCTCCTTGCGACTTGCACAAGAAGTACCAACATGCCTCCGGCTGTGGCTCCTGGGCTAGCGGTATCATGGTGTGCGGTCGAAGCACGCCATGCCCAAGTTCGGATCACGGTCATCTGGGGCGTGCCACTCAAGGTGGAATCCGAGATCTTCTAAGCGCCGCCGGAGATCAGAAAAATGAGCGCCCGGAACCGGGTGGTATTCCAAGATCACGTGTTCGACTGAGTCCCAGGTGCCCGGCGGCGAGGTCAGGATGGCCGCATACTCCGCCCCCTCGCAGTCCATCTTGACTATGGTTGGAGGAGGGGCGTGGCGTGTCATCAATGACCAAAGGGAGCGGCCTTCCACGGTCGAGGTGGTGCCAGGTCCACGGCCACGCCACAGCGAAGCCTCGGCAGACGCTTGCCCCGGATCCCAGAGTTGCACGCTCTCATTGCGCTCCGCCAGCGCCACTGGGAGAATCTCTGCTCGCGTGGCCAGCCCGTTACGAGCAAGGTTTTTCGGGGTCTCCTGCTGTTTCCGTGGGCGAACATTGGTACTGATCCATCGAGATCAGCAGTCGCCAAGCCCAATCATCGACACCCGCTGTCCGATTCGGGGACAGTGCCAGGAGTCAACCATCGAAGCCATCTGCAGCCCAGTGGCCTTCCTTCCCCAGTCTTAGGTCCCCAGTTGGACGCCCCACGGCTCCGGTTGCTCCCTTCCCCGCTGGCACTAGGAAACGTCTCGTCGCCGCATGTTCGCCGTGTGGACTCCCGCACCCGATGCCTGCCCTCAGGCTCCCGCCAAGGGTCTCTCCGCACTCGCCTTGAGAACACCACCGACCCACGGAAACGTCACAAGAGCCGTTTTTCGTCAGCCATGATCTGGCACTTGCAGAAGGTTCGACGCACGTGAAGCGGGCACGTGGCAGCTTGGCGGCCACGGCGCAAGTGAAACTACCCACATGTGCCCCGATGTCGAGCACGTGAATGGCGGCTGCTTCGTCCTCCCATCGCGCTGAGTCCAGATGGTAGGCATCGCAAGCCAAGACTTCGATAATGGGATACCGCGACCCCGGCACATTTGGTGCCGCAACGATCGCTCCGGAGCGGGTGACCGCCGTGAACGCGCCCCGATTCGAACCGAGGTGGGAGATCCCAATCTTGGCCACTACGACTGGCCAATTGCGCAAACGACGCCTACACTCCCGCGCGACGTGCAGCTTGAGGCCCATTACA
>JAJYVN010000031.1 GCA_021791995.1 Bacillota bacterium | reverse complement strand
TCTATTTGACGGTCCGTCTTCTTTCCCACGCACTCTTCGATTGTCAAGCTGCCCCCAACGGCTTCGCCGCCCGGCAAAATGGCATTCTACATCCCGCCCTATCCCCCGTCAAGTCGAAAATCGCGCTCACTCGGTTGGAGCGCATCGAAGCTCCATGGGAAGGGTGCTCCATGGTCAGTCGGGCGGGGCGGAATGGAGCCAAGAGCACGGCCCCATGTTCCGAGGGGAAGCCCAGCGTCACCGCTCCGTATTTTGCGGTTGCGCAACATGATCTCAGTGGTATGAAGCCGCCCCCACAGTCCATCACCGCACGCCCTCCAATGCGGCGATGTGCTCCGCACACCGTCCCGGTATCGGGGACAACGGGCATCGTCAGAGTAGGAACCCTTGGTCCCGGTAAACAACCGACAGGCCTTGCATGGTGCACGGAGCATGCACCATGCAAGGGGGGAGTGAACCTCGATGTCTCGTTGACGCAAGCACATATGCTCCTTAGAATAAGCCACCATGTCGACGTCCGATGCGTATTTCATGCGTTTGGCGCTTGCGGAGGCACGGAGGGCAGCGGAACAGGGCGATGTTCCGGTGGGCGCCGTTGTTGTCCGTGCAGAGCATGTGGTCGCCGCAGACCACAATCGCAAGGAAGCAGCACAGGATCCCACAGCACACGCCGAAATGCTCGCGATCCGTTCAGCTGCCGAAGAACTCGGGTCGTGGCGTCTTGAGGACTCGACGCTCTATGTCACCATGGAACCGTGCCCCATGTGCGCAGGCGCACTATGGTCCGCGCGTGTGCAGCGATTAGTGTATGCAGCCCCAGATGAGCGGGCGGGCGCGGCTGGTTCGTTGTATAATGTCGTGGCTGATTCACGACTGAACCACCGCCTTGAGGTTTGTGGCGGTGTGTTAGCGGAAGAAGCACAGGCGATGCTCCAGGCTTTCTTTCGAGACCTGCGGGCAAAAAGCCGGGCTGGTAAACAGCAAGGGTAGTCGGAGGGGTGTCCGAGGGGTTGAAGGTGCAGCTCTCGAAAAGCTGTGTGCCGAAAGGCACCGTGGGTTCGAATCCCACCCCCTCCGCCATGTTTTTACTGATCAAGTGTGTACGGAAGGGTGCAAGAGCGGTTGAATTGGCACGCCTGGAGAGCGTGTAGCGTCGCAAGGCGCTCGAGGGTTCGAATCCCTCCCCTTCCGCCAGTCTTTCTGTGATCCGATGCCACGGCTGTGGTACAATGCGCTGTCAAAGAGTTTAACGGTTGGGGCAGCACCCTTCGTGAGGAAGGGGGGTGTTGGTGGCGTCTCGGACGCTGCGGGGGTTCGCTCTCCCCTTCCGGTGGTTTGCCGTGCTAGACGGGGAGGTAGCGGTGCCCTGCACCCGCAATCCGCTATAGCGGGGTCGATGTCCGTCCGAGGCTCTGCCGCGCAGCGCTGGTACGGTGGAGCGGCATAGATGGTTTGGTCCCACGCAACGCGAGCCTGCGAACCCCGCCAGGTCCGGAAGGAAGCAACGGTAAACAGGACACCGCGTGTGCCGTGGGCTCACCTGACCGGAGCCGTTTTCACTGGGGGCCGTCTGAGCGGGGGAAGTCGACGACGGATGCACGGCAGTAACGTATTGGAGCCCTTCCCGCCACGAGGGTCCTTGCGTCTGTTGGCGCCTGTTTTGGTCCTCCAAGACCGTTGCGGGACCAAACAGGTGGTCGGTCTGCTTACGTTGGGGTGGGGCCTCGCTGCGTACGGAAGAAACGCACAGGCCCATTGGCGTTCCGGCAAGGGCCCGCGCGAGTCAATCCCTTGGCACATCGATCCTCTCATGCCAAAAGGGTCGGTCCCTTGCCTTGTTCCTCATGCGGCTTTGAACCTGGGGATCGTTGCAGGGGAGACTGTCAAGTGACAGCCAAATCCGCACGGGACGCGGCCTCCGGAACGGAACGGTGCCGTGGACTGTATCTCGATGCGCACAGAACACCACATGCGGAGGACAGCGCGACATGCCTGAGACGTTTAGCGGCACAGAAGCTTCGGATGGCGTCCCGCACCCATCCAATCCGACGCAGACACTTCCCCAGGCCCTAGCGGAGTGGCTTGGCAAGGTCGATCGTCCCGGCGACTTCTGCACCGCCGGAACATGCGACCTTCCAGCGCCCGGCTTGGCAGTGGCAGGCGTCGGCCCCATCGCGTTGCCCCTGATTCCGCTGCAGGGGGAGCAACTGATCTCGGTCGCTGAACCGGCACCGTTCGGGCGCGGCACGGAAACCCTGCTCGACCCAACGGTCCGCCGAACATGGCAAGTTGCGGCGAGCAAGGTAACGTTCTCGGGCCGAAACTGGCCCCAGACGTTCGACGCCATCGTCCGCCGAGTGGCGGCGGGCCTCGGCATTCCGGGAGAGATCACAGCCGAACTTCACAAATTGCTGCTGTATGGGGAGGGAGGCTTCTTTCGAGAGCACCGAGACACCGAAAAGAGCGACGGAATGTTTGGAACACTGGTCATCGTTCTGCCATCGTCCCACGACGGCGGCGAGCTGGTGGTTCGCCATCAGGACCGCGAGGTTGCCCTGGATATGCGGCCGCAGGACCCGGCTGAAGCGCGCTTCGCCGCGTTTTACTCGGACTGTCGGCATGAGGTGAAGCCGGTACGCTCGGGGTACCGACTGACCCTTGTGTATAATCTCCTCAACAAAAGCAGTCGTCCCGCGCCTCCGATCTATGACAAACCAAGGGATGCTGTGTCGAAGCTGCTCGCGGAGTGGGGAGAGCGCGACCCCATCAAACTGGTTTATCCCCTTGAGCATGCATACACCGCCGACGCGCTGGCGTTCGACACGCTCAAGGGCGTGGACGCGACGCGGGCCGCGCTCCTCGTAGCAGCAGCGGAACAAGTCCGCTGTGACGCACACTTGGCCCTTTTGACCGTGGAAGAAGGCGGTATCGCAGAGCATGTGGTGGGGCCCCGTTATCACCGACGTCACTGGTCTGACGAGGAAGAAGAGGACGAGTTCGAAGCGATTGAAGTCTGCGAACGCACGGAAAGCCTGTCCGAATGGCGACAGCCGAACGGGTACGATCCCGGATTTGGGACACTGCCTTTGGACGAGAGTGAGCTGGTTCCGCCTGGGGCACTCGACTACCTTGATCCAACCGAGCAAGCATTTCATGAAGCCACGGGCAACGAGGGCGCATCGTTTTCCCGCACCTATCGCGTCGCCGCCGTGGTTCTTTGGCCGCATCATCACTGGATGAAGGTACTCAACCAGGGCGGATTGGGCACGACCGTTCCGGTCCTTACGCGTCTGTCACGCGCCGCGGGTGCAGACCGTACTCGGTCGGAATGGAATGATGCACATGCCCTGGCAGACGTGATGCTCCAGTCATGGCCGCGCCGTAGTAGGAACGTTTCCGCAGGAGCCGTACCGTTCCTAGAAGCCTTGGCTTCTCTGAAGGATACGGACTCCATCGTCTCTTTCATGGCCAACGTAGCCGCGGAGGGATTCTTCGGGCGAGCCGATGCCGCAGCAATGGCGCGGGCCCTTCGCCTGTTGCCTTCCGCAACGGCGGCCGAACTTTTGACAAGGATCTCCGGTGGCCCAGGATCACTTGACGCGCGCGCTGCGCTCTTGGCGCAGTGCTGCGATCAAGACCTCACCCAGGCCGCCGATTGTCTTGTGGCCTCGCTGCCGGAAGCTGCGGTGCAGAGCAATGCGTTTCCGCGCGCCCTGCGGATCGCACCTGCCATCGTCGTGGACATCGTCCACGTACTCACCGCTTGTGCTCCGACCTTACTGGATCAGGCCATCCAGGCCTTTCTACAGGCGCCGCAGCATTGGGACATGGATGGCGTGCTCATTCCTGCGGCACTTGAGATTGGGCATAGCGCACCTCGCCTGAAAGAGATCTGTATTGCGCATCTCATCGCGCGCACCGCACAACCGCTGTTCCCACCTCCAGACTGGGCACGCGATGCGACCCTCAGCTGCCGCTGTGGACACTGTACCACGCTCGCACGTTTTCTCTCCGATCCGACGGCCGAGACATGGCATCTCAAGGCTCCGGAAGACATCCGTTCGCACGTGCAAACGACGATTGCCAACAGCGGCTGCGATCTTGATACCGTAACCTCTACGAAGGGGCGCCCCTATACGCTGGTCTGTACGAAAAACCGGGCCAGTTACGAGCGAAGGGTCCAGCAGCGCCAGCAGGACCTTGCCTTGCTGGACCGCCTGCGCCGATGATGTTCCGAGCGTCGCCGAGCGGGGCGAGGCTCGGCAACCCGGAATGTGGTAGCAGACGGGCGTCCCGCAACCGATCCGCAAGGGATTGTCCCATCTGCTACGACCATCGGCGGGAGGAGTCTATTCGGGTTTCGAACGGCCCTCCCCGCAGAGGCTCAAGTAGTGGGGGCGGACGACTCCGAAAACATCACACTCGACGGGTCTGGAAACAGCCCGGTTGACAGGTAGCGCTCACCCGTATCGGGAAGCACAACCACAATAGTGCGCCCTTGAAAATTCGGTTTGGAGGCCAGTTGCTGCGCAGCATACAGCGCAGCCCCGGACGACGGTCCAGCCAAGATCCCCTCCGCGGAGGCAAGTCGCCGTGCCGCCGTAAAAGCGTCCTCTGCGGACACGGTGATAACTTCGTCGATCAAGCGTCGATCCAGTACCTCAGGGACAAAACCGGGACCAATGCCCTGCAACGGGTGTTTGCCGGGGGCCCCGCCCGAAAGCACCGGGGATGCAGCCGGTTCCACAGCAACTATCCAAACCCCCGGTCGCCGCTCCTTCAACACCGATCCCACGCCGGTCAGAGTACCGCCCGTGCCCACCCCGGAGACCAGGGCATCCACCTGCCCTTCGCAAGCCTCCCATATCTCTTCGGCAGTGGTGGCGCGATGGATAGCCGGGTTGGCGGGGTTGCGAAATTGTTGTGGCATAAAGGCATCCGGTTGTGCAGCCAGCAAGCGCTCGGCCTCAGCCACTGCGCCGCTCATGCCTTTCGCGGCAGGCGTAAGAACAATACGCGCTCCATACGCAGCCAACAGTTGCCGCCGCTCCATACTCATGGAATCGGGCATGACAAGGATCAGGTGATAGCCACGAACGGCAGCCACGATCGCCAGCCCGATGCCCGTATTCCCGCTGGTCGGTTCGATGATCGTACCCCCAGAGCGCAGTCGGCCTTCGCGCTCCGCCGCGGAAATCATGGCGAGAGCGATACGGTCCTTGACGCTTCCTCCTGGGTTGAAGGACTCAAGCTTTGCCAACAAGCGTGCTTCGGTACCAAAAGCATGCAACTCAACAAGAGGCGTCCGCCCAACTGCGGCAGTGATATCCTTCGCAATGCCCAGCATCCTCATCCCCCCAGCTTTCGGGATCAAACACCCAAAACCTAGCTCCATTACGGAAATATCCTACATCACTTTCGGTCGCACGCAAGGCGAGGTAAGCGTTCAAGGGGGTGGATTACGGGGTCGCGTCCGTGTATGCCTTGATCGACATGCACTTGGGCAAAACCCTGCTCTTTACCGACCGCACCGACTGGACCGACGAGCAGATCGTCGCCGCCTACCGGAGCCAGGTCAAGATCGAGGACGCCTTCTGGCAGATGAAGGACGCGCACTTCGTAAGCTCGCGTCCATGGCTCCATTGGACCGAACCGAAGATCCGCGTCCACGCCGCATACCGCCTGCTGGCCTTGTTCCTCTCGTCCCTTCTGCTGCGCGAGGTCCACCGCGCCGGGATCAACGTGGGAATGGACAGCCTTCTGGAACCCCTGCCCGGGATCAAGGGCGTGATCCATCTACCACGGCAGGGCTCGCGGAACACGTCCATGCCTGTCGCCATCCGGCTGATCCGCCGAGAAGCCGAACAAGCACAGATGCTCCAGTTACCCGGCTTGCAGCGCTTTCAAGCGGAGCCACACAGGGCGAAAAAGGGTGCACCCGCCTAGCCCAGGATCCTTGCCGCTCAAGGTACAGACCATCTGTTGCCCTGTGATCCCCTTAAACTCCCGCTAGGCCGACCATCGCACCTCACTCCTTGGGCCATCCATGCGGACGGTGGGTGATAATGAAGCCGGTGCATGGTTCGTCTCCCACGCAGACAGCCTCGTGCGGCACCGTAGCATCCCATACCAGATAGTCGCCGGGTCCCACGTCGATGACATGCTCCCCCTGGGTGCAACGCAGTCTACCCGACAGAACGATGTGGTGTTCTTCGCCAATATGGGCCTGCAACCCCGACGCGGCTCCGGGCGGGGCGGTGAAATACTGAATGCGCAGGCCAATGCTCAGGCCAGCATCCACCACTTCGATGCGTGCGCCACCCGCCGTGGACAGTCGGCGATACTCCCCCGCACGCACGACACGTGGCGCTGGAACGGCGTCGACCAAAAACCACGTAACGGGAACGCCCAAGGCTTTGCCGAGGGCCCCGAGCGTTTCCAGCGAAGGCGACGCTTTGCCATTCTCCACTTGGCTCAGGTAGCCCACATTGAGCCCGGTCGACGCAGCCACTTGGGCAAGCGTCAGCCCGCGCTCTTGACGCCAGTGCCGCACCTGTGGTCCCACCTCGGGCCGCCGTCGTGGAGAGACTTCCTGCACGTTGTTTGTCATGATCAAAAGTATATTGACCGAATTCCTGTTTGTCGATACGATAGTCCCAAGGCAAATACAGTTTGCCTAAAACCAACACTAGAGGGGGCTCCGTGATGCGCATCGCGATTTTGGGATCCGGAAACTTTGGCAAGGCCCTGTCCGCCGCCAGCGTACATGCAGGTCACCGCACGGTCCTCAGTGCCCAACATCCAGAGCGCGCGGCAGGCGCAGCGCGCGAGACGGGAGCCATCGCCGCAACATCCAACCAGGCTGCATTGGAAGGCGCTGAGATCGTGATTCTGGCCGTCCCATACGCCGCCGTCAGCGACATTGCTCGAACGGTGGGCAGCGAACTAGCGGCGCGCACCGTGATCGATGCAACCAACCGCTTCGATCCACTGACACTGGACGGCACGTCGAACGCAGAGCAAATCCAGTCTGCGCTCCCGAGTGCGCATCTGGTCAAGGCGTTGAACACGGTGGTGGCGGCACGTCTTGGCGCACCAGCGATCGACGGGGTATCGCTGGATGGGTACCTCGCGGGGAATGACACCACAGCCAAGACGCAGGTGGCCGAATTCCTCCAGTCGCTCGGCTTCCACCCGGTTGATTCCGGGGCCCTCGTCATGGCCAGGGCCCTCGAAGCCATTGGGCTCCTTGCCATTCAGTTGAACATGAACAATGGCTGGACCTGGGAGACTGGATGGAAGCTACTGGGCGTCAAGAAGGCCTGATACGCGGCCCGCAGGGGCCGGGCGAGGGTCCTCCGACCCCTGCGGGCCGCCCTCATGGCGCAAGCAGATCCTGCACCCGTTGGCCGATCTCATCCCGCACCGCACGAAAGGCCCCATAAACCTCCGCCTCGCTGCCACTCGCCTTGGCGGGATCCGGTAATGGCCAGTGCACGCGCCGAACATGGGGAGGAGTGAGCGGGCAGCGCTCCTCTGCATCCCCGCACAGCGTAACGACCAGTGCAGCATGCGCTAAGCGGTCTGGGTCGATCGCTTTGGATGCATGGCGCGAAATGTCAATACCGACTTCCGCCATGACCGCAATCGCCCGTGGATGCACGACCGATGGCTCGATCCCCGCGCTCGCGACTTCCCACCGGTCTCCCGCCAGTTGCCGCGCAAAGCCCTCCGCCATTTGGCTGCGACATGAATTCCCCGTGCAGAGAAAGTAGACCAGAGGCTTCGGCATGACGCACTCTCCCTATCGATATCACCCAAGGTTCGACATTGCACGGACGCACCGATGCAACCGTCTCTTCCCAGTCGGTGTCTTCTGCAGCCACCCAGGTTGCTCGGCGCACCCCCGTGTGGATCGCACCGAAGCCTCCCGCAGCCTCGCAGAACCGGAGGGAGCCGCTCCCTTGGCGGAGATCACTCCCGGCACTGGGGGTCGATGATTCAACTGCCCGGACGCCCCACATCCACACCCCTTTCAAGCGAAGCCTCATCCGACTGCATGCAGGGTTGCTACGAGGGCTATCAGGGTCACAGCCAGCACCGGCACGGTCAGGGTCAACCCCACGCGGACGTAGTACCCCCAACTGATTCGAAGCCCTCGGCGTTCCAACACATGCAGCCAGAGGAGCGTGGCCAACGAACCGATCGGGGTGATCTTTGGTCCCAGGTCACTCCCCACAACATTGGCCAAAGCCATTCCCAAGCGACCGACGCCCCCAATCCCTGCCGAGCGAATGGCAAGCGCATTCACAAGGACCGTCGGCATGTTGTTCATCACCGACGACAACGAAGCGGCCAGATACCCGGCATACAAGACCGACGCCGTCGCGCCATGGTGCTGCACCCACGCCAGGGATCGCCCCAGGAGCGTGATCAGACCTGCGTCCCGCAGGCCGAACACCACCACATACATGCCGATCGAAAACACAACAATCTTCCACGGGGCTTCCCGCACCAATCGCGGCACGTTGACGGCGGGACTGCGCCACGCCAAGGCCAACAGAAAAACGGCAACCGTCCCTGCGACAGCGGCAATCGGAATGTGGAGGGGTTGGGTCAATAGGTAGCCGGCGAGCAGTACCCCAAGGATCCACCACGACACGCGAAAGAGTCGAGGATCGCGAATGGCCGTGAGCGGGCGAGGGAGTTTACCCGTCTCCACGCGATGGGGCAGATCGCGTCGATAGAATAGATACAATGCCCCAAGGCTCGCCGCCAGCGCTGCAAGATCGACGGGGAGCATCCGCTGTGCGTAAGCAATAAAGCCGATATGGAAGAAGGAGGCAGACACGATGTTGACGAGGTTGCTGACGACGAGCGGAAGCGAGGCCGCATCAGCGATGAAGCCACTTGCCATGACGAAGGCCAAGATGGTCACCCGCGGGAGCCGCAGTGCCTTCACCTGCTCATAGACAATCGGAGTCAGAATCAGGGCTGCCCCGTCGTTCGCAAAAAAGGCAGCCACCACGGCACCCAACAGGATGCTATACACGAAGAGGCGTAGCCCGCTACCGCGGCAGGCGCGCGCCATGTGCAGGGCTGCCCATTCGAACAAGCCGATGGCGTCGAGCACCAAGGAAATCAGGATCACGGCCACAAACGTCAGGGTTGCATCCCAGACGATTCCAACGACCTGCGCAACGTCCGTGAGAGAAACGACCCCAAGGAGTACCGCCAGAGCACCACCGATGGCCGCGGGCCAACCAATGGACAGCCCCCGCGGCTGCCAGATCACGAGCCCCAGGACAACGATGAACAACAGGATCGCTAGGAGGCTATGGCCGTGCATGAGCCCCTCCCGTTCCGGTGTTGTGGTGGAAACGATCCGTACGCAGGCTTGTGTGCGCGCACAAAGGCACTGACAACAAGAACGGCAAGGGACGCATCCCGGCCATCGCTGGTCGAAAATCCAAGGTCCCTCAGCGTATACGTGTGCATTTCTGCAATTGTCAGGTTCTCGAAGCCCGCACCGTAAAGCTTCTGTCGATACTCCCCAACCTGAAGCGAACAACCGGACCAGAGGGCCAGATCATGACGAAGGCTCGCTGGCATCTCCGACGCTCCAGGCTGCGGGTCGCGGATCACAACACCGGCGATCGCCATGCGACCTCCCGGGCGTAGAATACGAAAGGTTTCGGCAAAGACGGCATCCTTGTGCGGGCTCCAATTCACGACAGGGTTTGATATCACCACATCCACACTGTGCTCCGGTAGCGAGATCGCCTCGATGTACCCCTTGAGGAACTCCACGTTGACCGCCCCTGCGTGCGCTTGGTTCTCTCTTGCCAAAACCAACATAGCATCCGTCATATCCAGGCGTACACCTTCCCCGTCGGACCGACCCGACGCGCCGCTAACAGTATGTCGATGCCGCCACCTGAACCAAGATCGAGCATGGTTTCCCCATCCTGGAGCTCCGACTGTGCAGTCGGGTTGCCGGAACCCAACGACCCCACCACTGCGCCGGCGGGCAACACCTCGAGATCAGCGGTAGCATACACCGTCGGCCCGAAGCCACCGCCCCCTGTACAGCAGCAGCCGTCGCTACACCGGCAGCCGCATCCGGACGGAGGACGAGACGCCGTGACCGCTTCCCGCACACGAGCGGCCACGGCGGAATAATGGTCGCGCACCGCCGAGGTCACGTTCACGCGCTGGTCTCCATCTTCAGCCGTGGTGTCCCGTGAATCCATGCGGCAGCCCTCCTACCTGGGCGTGTGGTCGTGAAGGCTCGAGGCATCGGACGCCATCCCCGCGCCTACACTGGATGGACGAGCACACCGGCCACGAGGCGGCAATCCGAGTAACGGAGCATTACTTACCACTGAGGATCCACGTCGCCGCGTTGCTCCTGTCCGGTGTCCATCGGCACGGACTTGAACAGAACGTCCGTACGCCTACCTACACGCGCGTACGGAACCGGTCCCCACGGTTCCGGTTTCAGTTCAAGAACCTGGTACATGGCATTCGGCGCGGTTCGCAGCAGCACGTCCCGGACCCAGGACCATTGCGCGTCGCGCAGAGCGTCGACATCCACCCGGGTCACCTCCGGCGGCCGAACCACCGTGTCCGCTACCCGCGCAGCGAGCGCCTCAGGATATGCCCCGGCCCTCTCCTCCACGCGTATGGTGCGTCCGCTGGAAATCTGTTGAACGACAAACCAGACACCCGGTTCGTCCTGCACGTCTTGGGTGCCGAAGCGGACGCGCCCACCGGTAAGATACGCCGCCACGTCCCCAAGGCACGGGCTGTTGCGCGAGAGCACCCGGAGATCCGTTCGATCGATCACCCCGTCCGGAAAGAGCAAAGCCAGCCCCCGGGAAAGCGCGACCGCACCACGGAACAGCCCGTCGCAGGCATGGCCGTGAAATTTGACCAAGTCCTTGCAGGTGACGGTCTTGGTGCTTTTGGCGTACCTGCCATGGCTCGACTCGGTATCCCGGACCTGGAAAGACGGAAGTTGCGCCTGGGCCGCCCAGCGCGGCCAATACCACTCGGGAGCGTTATCCGCCGAGGTCCCCTGCCTGTTCCATCTCAGAACGTCAACACTGTGTATCCGTCGCGCGCGAACCTCGAAAAGGCATCCCGCGCGAATTCGGCGCGGACCCCCATGGCCTTGGCCGCCTCCGCACATCCCCAGTTGTTGAGCTGGTTGGTGCAGCCGCCCACGCTGATTCCAGCCGCGACCAGTTCCGCGATCAGACGGCCGGGGTCCGAGTCCCGTTCGCCCACGAGGCGCAGGCCCTGGGTGAACAGGAAGACCTCCACGGCGTCGATGCCGTTCTCCTGCCGTGCGTCGTGCATGCGCTTGGCCACATGCAGTCCCGCGTTCGCGCGCCCAAGGTCATCGTTGCCGGAAAGCACCACGACAGCGATCTTCGGCACGACCGATCCCTTCCGTCCGCTAACATGCGCATGTGCGTCAAGCGCATTCAGATCTCCGCGCTGGCGGCGGCGGGTTGGCACCCGAATACCGCGTCCGCAAGGCGTCGCACGGCATCCAGCCCGATCACATCCCGCTCCTGCAGGGGGGCGATCCGGACCACCGCCCCGGGGAACCTCGAGGGAATCTCGTGCAAGTAGCGCTTTTGCATCTCGAAACGCTTGCGGAAGAGGGGGTGGATACACACCTCCTCCGGCAGGACCTGATTGACCACCACCAGTCCGGTCTGCAGGCCAATCGCGCGCAGGTCGGCGGTGGCCCGTTCCGCCTCGGCTAGCGGCGTCGCCTCCGGATAAACGACGAAGGAAAACAGTGTCTGCGCTGGGTCCCTGAGCAGCGCCAGCGCCTGCTGGAACCGAGCCGCCTCCTGCCGGTCCACCTTGGCGCTCTCGGCGGAGCCATGGGCCTTGACGGCCAACTGATCACTGTAACTAAGCGGAAGTTCAAGGAGACGCAGCGTATGGCCGGTCGGCGCCGTATCGAAGACCACGATCGGGTAATCGTCCGAAAGCAGATAGGCCAGGAATCGCCGGAAGACCGCAATCTCCTCGGTACATGGGGAATCAAGCTCCTCCGCCATTCGCTCCACCGTATCCGGCGTGTAGCGCCCGCGCGCCTCTGTCAGTACTTGCTTCTTGTACCTCTCGGTCTCGTGCTGCGGGTCGATGCGCGCGGCCCAGAGTCCATCAACCCCTGGAACCGGCCCCACCTCGTCGCCCACAGGGCATTCAAGGACGGATCCAATGTGCGCCGCAGGATCGGTTGTCAGCAAAAGCGTGCGTTGAATGCCTGCAGCCGCAACGGCAGCCACAACGGCTAGCGTCGTCTTGCCGACACCGCCCTTACCCGCGAAAAACAGGCGGCGGGCACCAGATCCCAACAAGAATGGTGGATCAACGAATGGCCCGGACATCGAAGCTCACCCACTTCCCGAGCTCGCGGAGCATCGGCACCCCTTTGACCTCATCCTCCAGCAGCGGAACCTCGTCTGCCTCCCCTGGGAAACGAGCCACGAGTGCACCGATCGCCGCACGTTGCATCTCCCTCCGCGAGCGGAAGAAGGGGTGTGCGGCCGCCTCCTCCGGGATGACGCCGTTGATGTACAGGCGCTGGGTGGATATCCCGAGCGCCTCCAGCTCGTGCGAGGCGCGCAGCGTCTCCTGTACCGCAGTGCGTTCCGGCTGGGAGACGAAGACAAACGTGGTGTCCAGGCCGTCACGCAGCCGCCGCATAGCCTCGTTATACTGATCCTTCGAGGTCTGCAACTGATCGACGGGTCCAATGCAGGTCTGTCCAGAGCCGCGGGCACTGTCTTCGATATGTACCGCCCACGCTGCCGGTAACCCTAGCAGTCGCAGCGTGTGCCCCGTGGGCGCCGTGTCGAAGACGACCCGTTCATAGTGCCCGTCCAGCAAGCAAACGATGAATTCGTCGAACCCGGCAATCTCCACCGTGCAAGGGCCGCTCATCTGCTCCTCCACAGTGCGCAGCATCTCCTCGGGCAAAAGCCCGCGTAGCGGCGCGAGGGCCTTATCCCTGTAGGTGCGTGCCGCTGCCTCCGCGTCGATCTCCTGGGCATCGAGCCCAAGCACAGCCGAGATCGGTCGCGGACTCGGGCCGATCTCCTGCTCGAACACATCTGCAAGGTTTGAGGCGGGGTCTGTGGTCACAAGTAATGTCCGTTGTCCCGCGTCGGCCAGCCGGACGGCCGTCGCCGAGGCAAGAGACGTCTTACCGACGCCTCCCTTGCCCGCGAAAAACAGATGACGAGCCACAAAAACACCCCCCGGCGCGGCAAACCGCGAGTCAATCAGTACCGGGACTCGTCAGGGTTCGGGGACGAGCAGCACCGACCACCGCCACACCCACAACCATTCTGCTGATCAGCGACAGCGGCGGGCACCTCCCTGGAACGAGGCGACTTCAACTCCACGTAACCCGGATAGGAGCCGACACTCACGACCTGCCCGTCGACGATGACTACCGGAAGTACGGATGCCCCCCGCTCCAGAAGGAGTTGGTAGACCTGGGGCATTCCAACAAAGGCCTGAGGCTGCCGGCTGAGTTGGTACCGCTGCACGTCGTCACCCTCGGCCTTCAGGCGTTCCACAACCTGCTGAAAGCCAATGAGGGCAGGATCCGGCGCTGGTCCACAAACTCCACTCGCGCAACACATCTCAGAGTCAAACACCCGAACCTGCATCGGACTTATGCTCCCTTCTCACAGCCACAGTCCGAACCACAGCCACAGCCTGTCGAGACCACAACGAGTTCTTCCTCCTGCAAGAGTGTCTCGGCGAGGGCATCGAAGCCGAGCTTCACCCGAAGTGCAACCGCACGCCCAATGTCCACCGCCTCATGCAACTCCTCCGCGCACGCCCCAACGCGACGCGCCGCTGCAACATGCTGCTTGAGGCAATCCTCACACCCGCCCGCCATCGACGCCGCCACCGCAACGAGTTCCCGTGTCTTCGCGTCCATCCGAACACCTCCAAGCATCGTTACATCACGATATAACTATGCATAGTCCACGTCAACCCCCTCGCAAGCTGGTGCACTCATTCCGATGCGCCAGGCGTGGGGCGAGACCGTCCTTCGGGCCGATCACAGACGCCCGCTGGCGTCATGGCCTCCATGCGGGCAAATAATTCGCTCGGAACCTCTACGGCATCCAGAGCTGCTCGTACAAACGGAGGCAGGTCAGCAGCCCGCCGGTAAAACACCCATGTCCCGTGACGCTCGTCCTCAACCAGCCCCACGTCCCTCATGCGTCGCAGGTGCTCGCTGATGGCAGGCTGACTAATGCCAAAGAGTTCGACAAACTCACAGACACATGCCTCACGCAGACCAAGGAGCACCAACATCTGAAGGCGTGTGTCGTCCCCGAGGACCCGAAAGACCTTCGCAACGTGACCTTGCGCTAGTCGCATATCATCACCGATGCCTATTGTAACGATGTCTTGTGGTGCACGAACAGTGGCGCGCCTTGCGCATTGCGCTCGGCGCTCTCGCACAAAGGCGGGATGGGCGATTCTCCCGGGAAGACACCTCCGATCCGCTGGCCGATGCCCAGTGGTACGCTGTGCCGAAAAAGGCCGCGCCCCCTGAGGTGTCCGGTGTGCCTGGCAAGAAAATCATAAGTGGATCGCAGCCAAATTTCCAAACATACAGCGTCACCCGTGATCCACAGATATGAATCGGCGTGGTACCCGTGGGTCATCTGGGACGAATGGTCTCTTGGTTTCCGCCCATTGGTCTGTCCGCAGATCCCGCTTCCGGGATCTGCCGTACCGTGCTATAGTGCGCCAATGCGGGCGCTCGTCTGGATCAGGATTCGTGACAGCACGAGGGGGATGGCGGCCTGCCGAACGCTGCAGTACACGGAAAAAGGGGCAATCATCACTTACGGGTTGGCGTCCAGACTCGTAAACGCAAGAGAGGGGATGGGATTGGATGAATGATGCCGCCTCACTGTTGTCCCTTCTGGCCTCGGACGACCGTGGATTCCGCACACCGATGTGGGAAACAAATCGGGTTGCTTTCACATGCAGGCGATGGCCATCCAGCCCTTGCATGAACCGATTCAGGAACGGACAACCGATCGCCTGGAGAAATTCCTCCCTCACGGAAAGCCCTGAGGTCCATGGCTGATACAGGGCGCCTCTTCGTCCTTATCGGTCCAGGCGGGAGCGGAAAGACGGCCATCATAACGGCTGTGCGTTCTTTGCGTCCAGAGATCCGCTTTGTGCCCACCACAACGACACGCCCACCGCGCCCTGGCGAAATGCATGGTCGCGAGTACCTGTTCGTGTCGGAGGAAACCTTCCAGCAACTCATGCACAGCGGCGCGCTGCTGGAATGGGAAACCATTCACGGACATCTTTATGGAACCCAACAAGGGCCCCTGACCGCACTTCTCTCGCAGGGTCAGGCCGGCATCACCTCTCTCGATTATAAGGGCGGTATTGCGGTTAGCCGGGCGTTCCCTAACAACGCCATCACCATCTTCGTACAACCCGGTTCGCTCGAGGAGCTTCGGGTACGACTCGAATGTAGACCGGGCACGACGCAACAGGACGCATCCGCTCGCCTGTTGCGTGCCCAAGAAGAGCAACTTCACGCACATGACTTTAATTACCTAATCACGAACCGAAATGGGCAGATCGAGGATGCAATCACCGCTGTCTTAGCTATCATTGATCGGCATTTCAGGGTCACAGGTGCGTACAGCCACGCTAAAATTGACCCAAGCGACAAGTGATGGGTGGGAGTGAAGCGGGCGAACGCCTACGCAGTCGATCCCAGCCCCAACCGCCCAGATCCAGCACAATAGTATCGCTGCCAGCAACGGCTCAAGCCGTGGTAGATGGCGACGTAGGTCCATGGGTAATCGAGTACAGCCCCCCACACCGGCGCGGCAGACACCACGCGTCGCAGAATGCACCCCAGGGTGTCTCGTATCCCACCTCATCCGAAGGCACTACATCTGGGGTTGGCCGGCGTGTTTCATGGGAGGCCGGTTGGTTCCGGCTTAAGGTACCCACGGCTGGACGGCACCTTGCCTTTCTTACTGCTGTTGCGGTGCAACCGTCGCTTCCATTTGAGAGCATGATCCTCCAGCGTCTGGATCGGCTCGTATCGAGCGACCACCTGCTCTGGCGCACCCGCACACAAACCGATGATCCCTCCCCGTGTTGGTCGCTCCATTCGGTGCGGTCACGCCCCTCACCCGGCGACCCCGCGTAACGACAGGCTACTACACCGTCGTCAGCCTCTTCGGCACTTTTTTGCACGAAACCGAAGAAGCACCGAGCGTTCTTCCAAACGCCTTCCGAGCGCGGCCGGAGGGATGATCGCCGATTCGTGGCGCGAGGACGTCCCCGCGCCTCCCGTATTGGCGCGGTCGCCCTTCCCGTCGTTGCGCAACGGACGAAAGGCGCAGGAAAGAGATGGTGATGCCCTAATGCTTGTGAATCGCCCCTACCCAATGCCCACGGGACGGCTTCTTCCGCCGTTCTCTGGGACGCCGGCGTCTTTCGGTGGTAGCGCTTCGTCAGGAGTCAGCGTGAACGTACGTTCCTCCATGCTGGGTACGCATTTCCTACTCCCGGTGGTGTCAACTGCTGCCCGATTTGCCTGACAAACCGCGACAACCGTTGTTCGTGCCGCCCCAATCCGGCTTGCGCCGGTTGCCCATGGTTCCCTCTC
>JAJYVN010000030.1 GCA_021791995.1 Bacillota bacterium | reverse complement strand
AGCACGGCACGGAGACGGAGGAACGGCCGGGGAAGCGGCGTTGGGTCGGGGCGCTTGAGCGCGGACCGGCGCGGATGGTGGTGCAGGCGATCGAGCGGAGCGTGCGGGCCAACGGACAAAGGCTGTTGATCCCCGAGGTGGAGGTGGCCACGTGGCGGACACCGTTACCCGACGATCCCGAAACGCTGATCCGGTTGTACCACCAGCACGGAACGATGGAGCAGTTCCGCAGTGAGTTCAAGACGGATCTGGACCTGGAACGACTATCGTCGGGACATCTGGCGACCAACAACCTGATCCTGCAGTGCGCGCTGATGGCGTACAACATTTGGGGGGTGATCGGGCAGGCGACGATCGGGGACGGGAGTGTTCCGCTACGGATTGCGCGGCAGCGGCGGCGGATCCGGACGGTCATCGCCAACCTCATCTGCTTGGCGGCGCAATTGGTGGTACACGGGCGGCGGGTATGGTTACGCTACGGATGGCGGAACGCGTGGGGGCCGCCCCTGCGGCGGAGGAGGATCGCCCCAATCCAGCAGCGGCCTTGGTTGGTCGTCTCTACGTCTGGCACGAACACGCCTCGCAGCGGCGACCCGCCCTCATGGAGCAAAGCAGAGCTCTGGAACCGTCCCGCCAGGCCCGCCCAAGTCCATCCGAGGGCCACCTACGGGCCGAGGCTGCCCTCTCCGAGCCCCAGACTCACGGATTCAGGATCGACCCAAGGCGCCTATCCTTTACCCACGCCGTCCACGTCATCCGACGCAAAGCGAGCGCCCAGCGTGGTGTTTTTCCTCTCGTGGCATTCGGTGCCGCTACCAATCCGTGCTCGCTGAAATCCTTGAGGACATCCTCCGGCTTCGCCGCTTTCGTTCCAGTCCCCGCGTCGTCAAACGCAAGATGTCCAAGTTCCATGTCACGCACGACGCCCACCGTCGTTTGCCTCAGCCTACCCGTACGTCCCAGGAGGCCCTCCGCATCCTCCGCGCTATCTGAACGGTATTGCCCGTAAACCCAATACCCTCTCCGATCACAGGCAGTGTGATTGCGCTTGTACCTCCGTGTATCCAACATCAACCGACCGCCCGAGAGACTTTGCCGAGGTCCTGCACCTGGGCCCAACCACTTCTCCTTGCCTCCATCGTTCGGCCATGCTAGCCTGCAGGACGAGTGGAAACACAACAGAGAGGCGTGGTCTGTTTGGGCAAGACCCCACACGTTCCCTGGACCGCGCGCCATGCTTGGCTTGTCGTCGTCGTGTGGGTTGTGCTGGTGGTGGCAGCCTTTCCCCTCACCATCCGCGTCACCCGAGACCTTCAGGCCCAGAACCTGGATGTTAACGGAAGTTCGGCAGTATGGGCAGACGACCAACTTGGGCTGGTCCAAACAACCCCCACAGCCCAACCGACCTTGATCAGCGGCCTCTCCGCATCTCAGCTTAGCGAAGACGCCAGCCTGCTCCGCATCCCCGCGACATGGCTCGACCCAATGAGCGGTGGCACCCTGCTCTTGGCACCCAGCGGAACCTCGGCCGCAACCGTCGCTCCCTTGCTGTCCCGAGCCCAAGCGCAGGGAGGAAAGACCACGGTCGTATCCACCAATACCATCAGCCATACGATCGTGCACGACGCGGAGACCACGCTGCGGTCGAGCGCGGTCATCGCGATCCCGGTTCTGATCATCCTGTTACCATTGGTCTTCGGGGCCGTGACGCAGTCGTTGATTCCGCTTTTGATTGCGCTTCTGGGCTCCGAGATGGCCCTCGCGGCGGTGTCTATCCTCGAGAAATACATGACGCTCTCCGTCTATCTGACCGACATCACCACCTTTCTGGCGCTCGGTGTCGGCGTGGACTACGCACTATTCATCACGACTCGCTTTCGCGAAGCCCTCGATCGCGGTGTCCCCGTCGCGGAAGCGGTGGGGGAGGCTATGCAGACCTCCGGTCGATCCGTTCTCTTCTCGGGACTCGCTGTGACCCTGGCCGTCTCCACCCTGTTTTTGGCCGGCACCTCATACTGGCGTGGACTCGCCGTAGGCGGAGCTGCAGCCGTTATCTTTGTTCTGCTGTTGACGCACACCCTGCTCCCGGCCCTGTTGCGGCTGTTGGGGCCGCGCCTGCACTGGGGAACCATTCGCTTCAACATGCAGCGCTGGCCGCTCTGGCAACGCTTGGCCGGTTGGAGCACCTGGCGTCCATGGCTCTCGGTCAGCATCGGACTGGGGCTCTTGGTCTTGCCCGCCCTGCTCGGCCCGTCCATCTCGGTAACGATGCCCGCCAATTTAGCGGCGATGCTGCCCACTGCCTCGCCCTTGCGTGTGGCCACAGCCCTGGAACAAAAAATCGATGGGCCGGGAAGCATCTCGCCGCTCCCGGTAGCACTCCAGCTGCCGACGACCGTTCAAGAACCGGCAACCTGGGAGACGGTCGCACGCATCACCACATCCCTGGCGGCCCTGCCCGATGTCGCGCAGGTCTCTTCACCCACTCGGAGCGGTGCCAGTCCAACCGCATTGGCGGAACTCGCCTCGTCGGCCAGTTCCGATGGACAACTGCTGAGCTTCATCAGTCCCTCTGCCGATCCACACCTCGTCGTGCTGGTGGTCACCGCGCAGAGTGGGCCGAACGCCAACGCCACCACAGGGCTTCTGTCCAACATCCAGCAAGTGTTGCATCATGACGTGCCACCCGGCGGCCGCGGTGCCGTGGGGGGTGCCATCGGTGTATTGCATGACTTCACACAGCACACCGACGCCCGACTGCCCTGGGTCATCGCTGCCGCTGCTGCAGTGGCCTTCGTAGTCCTCTTGATCGCGACCGGTTCGGTCACCCAAGCACTTTTGGGCGTGCTCTTGGATGGACTGGTGGCCCTGGCGACAGCAGGCATCCTTGTTCTGACCATTCAACAGGGGCACTTCGGCCTGGGCGCCGAGCCGCCCAATATCACTGTCACGCCCTTGATCTTTGTGCTCCTCTTCGGGTTGTCCATGGACTATGAGGTCATCCTACTGCACCGCATCCAGGAGGCGCTCCGCCGCGGCGCTTCCCCGCGGGATGCCGCGCGGGAGGGCATCGCCCAGACCGGCGGCATGATCACCGGAGCGGGTCTGTTGCTCGTGGATGTCTTTCTGGTACAGTTGGTCAGTCCGCTCGAAATCCTAAAGACCCTGGCAATTGGTATGACCGCCGCGATTCTCCTTGACACGTGGATCGTTCGCAGCTTTCTCATCCCTGGCATCACATCCCTCATGGGACGTTACGCCTTCTGGCCGTGGGGGCGGAGGCTGACGAGCGCCTCCTGAGTGGTAAGGGGATCACACAACCTCCAGCCCGACGGGATAGCGACCGGCGCCGGCACCAAACAGGGCCACCCCCCCAGAGCTCGCGGCGATTTCCAGGTCGAAGTGGGCTGCCGTGCTCGGGAGCAGAAGACGCAGAAGGTAGCCGTAGGCACCCGGGATACCACTAGCGTAGGACAGTACGCCGCGGGCATCCGCGGGCGCGTCCGGCAGGTGAAAAGCACCGAGGCGCTTTCCATCCACACGGAGCACAATCTCCGATGGCGTGTGGTCTGCATCTGTCTGGCGAGGCCCGAACACACCGGCCGCAGCCTCCAGGCAGAGGATGTCTCCCGTACGCTCGAGCCGACACGTCACGGTACCCGACCCCTCCCCCACCCAGTACTGCTCCCGGTTGGTCTGCACCCGGGAAAAGCCGCTGGACCGGATCGGTGGAAGACCCGGGAGATGCCCCGTAATCAGGTCCACGCCATTGCCACTTACCCTCCGCCCGGCGGCATCGCGAAGTTCAACGTCGAGCCGACACAACGCAGCCGCTCCAGGCAAAGAAACTTCCAGCACTGCGAGTTCGCTCACTCTCCCATTGGTCCAGCACACATCGCGCAGACCTTGTTGGCACACGTCCGCCTCCCCGCGGCGGTCAGTGCGCACAAGCCTCCAGTGCAGGGTACCGTGGTGGTTCGGGAGCGGGGCGAAAATACTCGCAAGAACCGGCACAGAAACACGGTCCCCGGGATCTCGGTGCAAGATCGGCAGGCAATCCAAACTGACCGTGTTCGCGCCGAAGACGTCACGGAGATCGTATGGGAACAGCTTGAGTGCGCGATCGTAACGCACAAGGCCATTGTGTTCCCATTCCACATCGGTCAGCTCGGTGTAGACGTATCCGGTGATCCGCTCGTGTCGGCGGAGTTCTGCGGTCAACCAGCGCAAACTCCACGACACGTCTCGGTCACCGTCGCGGCAGCCAATCCCCCCATACTCACTGTTCCAGAGCGGTTGGTCCTGCTGCGAACGTCCCGGAACAAAGTTCCAGGTGGACCCCGGGTGCGTGCGTTCGAGAACCTCGGCGATGTGTACCCGAGCCTGCTCGGGATCGTGAAGGTAGAAGTGCCAGGAGTTGATGTCCGTCTGCACATGATCCAAGCGGCAGGCCGAATTGTCCTCCACCGGGCGACTCGGGTCCAGCGCATGGCAGAGGTCCACCATGGACGCAACCCAGGCCTGGGTGTCCGCGTTGGTCGCATAATCCGGCCCGAGTCCCCACGTCTCGTTGAAGAGCACCCACAGGAGGATGCTGGGATGGTTACGGTCGCGCTCCAATGCCGCACGAAACGTCTCTTCCCACAACTGGTGCGCAAGGGGCGAGAGTCGGCCCGGATTGGGCAGATCGTACAGGAGCGCAACACCCAACCGATCCGCCCAATAGTAAAGGCGCGGGTCGTCGATCTTGATGTGGATGCGCAGGGCGTTCAACCCAACTGCGCGCACCGTTTCAAGGTCATCGCGAATAATGCGGTCCGTCACGTAACTGTAGATCCCCGCCGGATGAAAGGACTGGTGCAACGCCGCACGCAGGTAAAAGGGGATGCCGTTGAGGGTCAAGCAGGGAATGTCCGTCCCCGGCAGCGTTCCTTGGGCGATTTCGCGCAAACCGAAGTAGGAGGAGACAAGGTCGCCACTCGAGACCGCGATCGTCAATTGATAGAGCGCTGGGGAGTCCGGGGACCACAGAAACGGGTCAGGCCCGAGGGGTAGCCGCACTTCGGCCTGCGCGCCGGCGTGACAGAGAACCTCGGCGGAGAAGACCTCAGCGGAGGGGGAGAGCGCCGTCACACACACCAGATGCTCCCCGTCCCCTGGGCTGAGCCCGACCTCGATCCGCGCACCGTGCGTGCAGACCTCGGGAGTGATCCGCAATCGCGCAAGGTGCACTTCTGGGCGGGCCTCAAGGTACACCGTCTGCCAGATACCACTGGTCCGCTCATACCAGCCGGACTGCTTGCCAACGGGCTGGTCACCGTGGTCCATGGGATCGTACACGCGCACCACCAGAACGTTGGCATCATGAGCGGCATCAAGGTATGGGGTGAGGTCCGCAGAGATTGGGTCGTACCCGCCTCGATGCGTGACCGCAAGGCTACCATTGCAGTAGACCTCGGTCTCGAAATCGGATGCCCCAATGATCAGAAAGATCCGACGCTCACGCCAGTGCTCTGGAACCTGAAATGTACGCCGATACCAACCCGTCTCGTGGCGGAGAGCCACTCGGCGTGCCGCAGGATCACTCCCGGACGAATCGCGGTAGACGCGCGGCGACCAGTAATGGGCATCATCCGCGTACGCGGCTTCCCCCCATGCGGCCGGCGCTTCCCAGGGGAAGGGCACAAGAATCCGCTCCGGTAGTGGAATCGAGCCATCGCTCCACCCCGCGACGACACCCAGCCCCTCCGGATCGAAGGCGAACTCCCACCAGCCGTTGAGGCAGAGCCAATCCTCCCGCAGAAAGTCGGGGCGTGGATGCTCGGGGCGCGGAACGGGTTGTTCGGGCAGCGGCCGACGGGGCACATCCAGAGGATTCACGCGTCGACACCCCGATCCCGTCGTGTTCAGCCACCGCCACGCGTGCCAATGAACACACCGGCCACGAAGACTAAGGCCCCACCAAAGACAACCTGCACCATGGAGAGCCACATGCGCGTGCCAAAATAGCGGTTGCGAATCAATGCGATGGCAATCAGTTCGACGCCCACCACCAGGTAGGCCAGCGTCAAGGCTACATGAAGATTAGCAATCAAAAAGGGCAGGGCATGCCCAACCCCGCCCAGCATAGTCATGAGACCGGTGATCCCGCCGCGCCAAAAGGGACTGCCGCGCCCCGTGAGTATGCCGTCATCGGAGAGTCCCTCCGAAAAAGCCATGCTGATGCCTGCCCCAACCGCCGCCGCCAAGCCCACCAGAAACGCCGTGTGCGGCTTACCAGTCGCAAACGCGGTTGCGAACAGCGGCGCTAACGTGGATACCGATCCGTCCATGAGACCGGCCAGCCCCGGTTGAACCACCTGAAGGATAAAGGAGTGACTATCCCCACGCGATGTGACCCCTTCGGCCCTTTCCAGCCCCTGCGTATTGGACAACGCCCATCCCCTCCCGACTAGCCGGCATCGTGCTCCGCATGTGCGGCGGCCGCCAACTCTTTTTGACACTCCGGGCACATCCCGTGGAGTAGCTCCGTGCGCATCAGCACGCGAAATCCACCCACCACCTCGGGCAAAGGGGATCGCCCAAGGGGAGGAGGGGCATCCTGGATGCGCTTGCACCGAAGGCACACCAGTTCCGCATGTGGCTCCGTATCCGGGTCGTAGTGAATCTGCCCATCACCCGTTTCAAAGCGCCGCAACTCACCCGCATCCACCAAATCGTTTAGGACCGCGTAGACAGTGGTGAGCGAGAGGTGTGGCAGAAGGCCACACAACCGCTGGTGGAGTTGCTCGGCGGTGGGATGGGTCACGTCGCCCAAAAGCGCTTGATAGATGAGAACGCGCTGGGGCGTCACCTTTCCCCCGCGCTGCCGCACGCGATCGATCAGCTCCTCGACAGTGTGCATGACTGCCTCCCAAGAGTAGCTAATTGTGATCTACAACAGAGGCGAATCTGAAATCATTTTAAACACAAACAGACTTCTGTCAACGGCCCCCCGGCCGCAGAGCCGGAACATGCAATGGGCGACCAATTAACGCCAGCGCCGCTTCGCCCAGTCCCTCACTGATCGTGGGGTGTGGCAGCACCACGGATTCCAAGGCCTGAACGCCCATACCCTGGGCCAGGGCCAGTGCTCCCATACCGACGAGTTCTGTCGCACCAGGGCCGACGTAGTGGACGCCGAGGATCCTGCCATCCTCTCCCGCCAAGACTTTGCAGAAGCCATCGATGTCCCCGATCGCTCGCGCCCTGCCAAGGGCTGCGTAGGGAATGCGCACCACCCGTGCCTCCGGCGCCTGCTGCGCGGTTTGCCCCACCCACGCCACCTCCGGTTCGCAGAAGACCGGATGCGGGATGGGTCCGAGGACCGGCGGGTCCTGCCCGGCGACATGCGCCGCGACAACGGCCGCCTGAGCGAATCCCGCATGGGCCAGCATCGGCCCACCGATGGCGTCCCCCACCGCCCAGACGCCCGGACGCGTCGTGCGAAATTGAGCGTCGACCACAATCTCTCCGCGAGAGCCGCAGTTGATCCCCACCTCCGAAAGGCCCGCACCCTCCGTGCGCGGCCAGCGTCCCGTCGCGACCAGAATGGTGTCCGCCGCCACCTCTGCACCATCGGCGGTCCGCACGCACAAACCGGAAACAATGTCGCGCACACCCACGCCCGTCTTCAGGATCAGCCCCTGCCGACGAAACGATGCCTCCAGGCGTCGCGACACCTCCTCATCCGCCGTCGGAAGAAGGTGCGGCAGAGCCTCCAACACGGTCACCTCCGATCCGAAGGCGCTGAACGCGGAGGCGAATTCACAGCCAAGTGCACCCCCACCCACGATGCACAGACGGTGCGGCACCTCTTCCAGGTCGAGCAGTTGGTCGCTTGTGAGGACCCCGGGAAGATTGGCCCCTGGAACGGGGAGGGATGCGGGGCGCGATCCCAGAGCCAGCACGACGGCCTCCGTCTCGATGTCGCCCGGTTCCGCTCCGCGGACCCGCACACGCAATGCATCGCCGGGGAGAAGTGATCCCTGTCCGGCGACAACCGACACACCCGCCGAGGTCAGCAGTTGCCGGAGCCCGCTCGAGAGGGTCGCCACAATGCGCCGTTTGCGAGCCTGCAGGGCAGGCAGATCGACGACTACCGAACCTTCGACGTGAAGCCCCAACTCGGAGGCGTGCCCGGCCAGTTGCAGCCATTTCGCTGCCTCAAGCAGCGTCTTGCTCGGGACACACCCGCGGTGCAGGCAGGTCCCCCCCGGAGGCTCATCGGTCACCATCGTTACAGAAACCCCTCGGTGCGCCAAGTGCAATGCGGTCGCATACCCCGCCGGTCCACCACCGATCACAACGGCATCCTCAGCCACGCATATCCCCCCTCGTCTCCTTGCGATACGGCCCCCGTGCTATGATGAATCGGGGGGGCAACACTCATGAAGGGACCGATTATCGCGTTTCTCTACCCGCGGTGCACCTCCTGTGCCAAAGCCAAGACGGATCTCCTCCGCTCCGGCGCAGCCTTCCAGGAGCGCCACATCCGCAAAGACCCGCCGACGCGCACCGAATTGGCGGAACTCGCGTCCATGCATCCGCATGGAGCCAGGGCCTTTCTCTCCCAACGCAGTGTCCGCTTCCGCGAACTCGGGCTGGCGGGACGGGAGTTCGCGGAAGAAGAACTATTGGACCTTCTGGCACGCGAGCCGAACCTTTTGCGGCGGCCCATCATCAGCGACGGGAGTTCTGTGGTGGTTGGCTATGATCGGCCGGCTCTGCAGGCGCTTCTGGCGCGTTAGCCATCCTTCGACGCAACCAGTTCACAAGGTCCTCCCTCCGGTTGGGCAGTTGTCCGTCCAGGACGAGTTGGTGCATGGCATGCAGTGTCTCCCCGACCATGGGTCCTGCTGACAGGCCCAATTCGCGCATGACGTCATAGCCATCCACCTGCAGATCAGGGAGCGTGAAGCGCTCGTCACCAATCGCCGCAAGGTGGGCCAGCAGCCGTTCCCCCTCCGGTCCCACCCCGAACCCCCAGGCGGAAGCCTGGCGGTCGGCTCGGCGAAGTTCCAAGAGGTCGCGCACGCCATCCTGCCCCAGAGCCAGCACCAGACGGCGGGCCGATCCGATCCTTGTCTCAGGTCCGTAGTGGAACATGTGATGACGCACCAAGGCCGCGACCTGGCGGACGAGGGCGTCGGGATAGCGCAGTCGACGCAGGATGTGCCGCTCCATCTCCTCCCCCAGGCGCTCATGACCGTAGAAGTGGGTAACCCCATCGGCTCCGACCGCGCACGTAGCGGGCTTGCCCACATCGTGCAACAGGGCCGCCCAACGCAGGCGCAATTCGGGGGAGATCGCTTGGGTGACGCGAAGTGTGTGTCCCCACACATCCCAGCGATGCATGGGATTGCGTTGAAGGCAACCCACCATCGGCAGACACTCCGGGAGAATGGTCGATACAAGCCCAAAGCGACGCAGATCCTCAAGGCCCTGGAGCACGCCCACGGAGAGGAGTGTGCGCGAAAGCTCGTCCCGCACCCGTTCTTCGGAAAGGGTTCGTAGACACTCTGCGGCGGAGGGCGATGCCAGGGCAGAGGCGAGATGCGGGTGGTAACTAAAACCGAGCTCTGCGCGTAACCGCACGGCCCGCAAAACACGCAGGGCATCCTCCCCCAACCGACGTTCCGCCGAACCGACCGAGCGCAGAAGGCCCCACTTGAGGTCCCGCATCCCCCCGTGGGGATCAATCAGGGCGCCATCCGCCAGGTTCACCGCCATGGCGTTGATGGTGAAGTCCCGTC
The DNA here is from genome assembly GCA_021791995.1 of Bacillota bacterium. Taxonomy (GTDB): domain Bacteria; phylum Bacillota; class Sulfobacillia; order RBS10-35; family JAJYVN01; genus JAJYVN01. The sequence continues at coordinate 6,937 of JAJYVN010000030.1, read as the reverse complement.
GGTCCAGGTCCGCCCGGATGCTCTTGGTGAAAATAACGCGGCTCGGTCGTCGCCGATCGTGGTATTCGGCTTCTCTCCGCAACGTCAGCACATCCACGTCACCGACGAGGACGCGGCCGAATGCCTCGTCCTCCACCACAGGCCGCGGACCGTTCCATCCATTGGATAGGACCTGCACCACGCGCGTCGGCAGAGCATCGGTGGCCAGATCGAAATCCGTGGGTGTCCGACCCAAGGCCTGATCACGCACGGCTCCACCGACGAGGTAGACGCGCTGCCCCGCGGCCCTGAGGCGCTGTGCGATTTCTCGCGCAAGATCGGAGACTGTGAAGGGCATGCGTCCGCCTCCCGCCCGCATCCTATGGTTACCATACTACCGCCTGACAAGGATCCGCACGACAAAGGCGGCACCCGCCCCGATGAGCCAGATCCAGCAGAGGTCCACAAAGAGGCGCGACCCGCTCCACCAGGCCTTATCTCGCTCCGTCCCGTTCACGTTCGGTCCTCCCTTTATCCCCGAATGATCCACAAAAGACCCGCAGCGGTGAAACCGAAGAGCACCAAACCTCCGGCAGCGTTCATCAGGGGGGTGTTGACGTGAGACCCCATCACGCGGCGGTCATTGGCCAAGCGCAGGAGCCCGGCCAGAAGCGGTGGCATCAGAATCGCCGACGCCGCTTGGACGACAACCGAGACCCAGGTGGCCGAGATGCCCGGCAAGAGCATCACAAGGGCGGCGGTGGAAACACCCACGGCGTAGCACGTATAGAAGACAGGCTCCTCTGCCGGTCGGGCAGCCGGATGAGCCGGATGACCCAGCGTCTCCGCCACCGCCCAGGCGGTGGAAAGTGACACCGTCAGGGCCGCAACAAGACCCGCGTCGAAAATGCCGATCGCAAACAGATATCCTGCTACGCGGCCGATGCCCCCCCCGTCGCGGGCAAGGAATCCGGAGGCCCCGATCATGACCACAGCGGCTGCCACAATGACCTGCACCACACTGCCAGCCGCCAGATCCACCCGTGTCCGATACAGCGCACTGTGCTCTCGTGCCGCTACGGCCTGGGCCTGAAAGAAGAGCATCCATGGAGCAAGTGCGTTGCCGATGGCGGCCACCAAGAACAGATCCAACGACCCTCCGCCGTGGGCCACCCACACCGTCCCGCCTCCGCGCGCCCACCCCCAGATGGCGACCGGAACAAAGAGCAGACTGGCGGCGGCCAAACCCACCCCCAACCGCTCCGCCGTTCGGTAGGGGTAGCGGGCGACCAGTGCGAGCACCAAGAGACAGGACAGTGGAACACCAATGATCAGTGGAACACCAAAGCGACTTAGGCCATATCCCATGCCCGCAAACTCGGTCACGAGCGTCAACCAGTTCTCAACGGCCAAATCCAGGGCGGCGAGGTAAGCCCAGGCGGGTCCCAGATGCTCCCGTATCAAGGAGGCCAACCCGCGCCCGGTCGCAAGGCCAACGCGCGCGGCCATATCCAGCGTCACAAACGCCGCAAGACAAAGAGGCACAAGCAGAGGCACAAAGAACCCGGCACCGAATTGCTGCCCCGTAGCGGCATAGGAGAGGAGACCGCCAGCGTCGTTGTCTCCCGCCAGGGCCACAATCCCTGGCCCCACCGCCGCCAGCCAGCGCCACCACCGCCCTCGGCGTTTCTCCCTCGCCGTCTCGGCGGCCATGCTCTCCATCGGCCCTTCCCCCCGTCATGCGGCGTCCGTCCTCGACATAGATATGAGGCCAACCCAACTGGTGCGCCTGCGCACCAGTTCCGCGTTGCAAATAACCCGTATCCCTGAGCATCGACAGGGGCCGACCCCTGGCGAACCGGAAGAACGGTGTGGGGAATCGGATCGTGCTTCGGTGGTCAGACCAGATCTGTGGTGCGGCAGGGGGGAACACCGGTGGAGGGCAGGCTCGCACGCCTCATGCACGAGCGGATGGCTGCGGAGGGCCTCAGTCTGCGCGCATTGGCGCGGCGGGCAGGCATCGAACACAGCACGCTCTCCCGACTCCTCCGGGGAAAGAGCCGACCCACCATGACGCTGTTGGCAACCGTGGCACCGCATCTGCACATCGAAGCCGCCGAGCTCTTGCAGGCGGCCGGCATCCTCCCGGAGGAGCCCGCCCGCGTCCCCTGGCAAGCACTGCATGCATTCGGACTGGACCCCGCCATCGACACCACACTGGTCAGCGACCAATTGGTGCGACTTCGGTTGTATGCGGAAAGCGCCGAGGCACGAGAGATCGTTACGGAGCGGCTGGAGCCCAAGATCGAGCAACTCGGAGCGCGTGGACCAGCCATTGAGCACCTGCGCCAACTTGCCCATACCTACCTCAACGAACAAGAGCCGCCAGAGGTGCGCACGCTTGCAGGCAGCGGGGTGCTGTACTTCCTGATGGCGATGGACCACATCGATGACCACCTCTTCCCCATCGGCTACCTCGACGACGCGGTGGCCATCGCACTCGTCGAGCAGGAGCTGACAAAGCTCCGCACACCCGAGTGAGTCATCCGCCCTTCAACCTGTCCCAACTCGCCACAAGGTCCTGCGCAATGCCAAGCCGGTCGAGTACCTTTGCAACGATAAAGTCGACCAGGTCTTCCACACTACGAGGGTTGTGGTAGAAGCCAGGAGAAGCGGGGAGAATAATGGCGCCGGCCTCGGCGAGCGCCGTCAGGTTCCGCAGGTGAATGAGGGAGAACGGTGCCTCCCGCGGAACCACTACCAGGGGCCGGCCCTCCTTCAGCGCAACGTCGGCGGCCCGATCCAAGAGGTCCACCGACCGGCCCGTAGCAAAGGACGAGACGCGACCCATGGTGCACGGGATCACGATCATTGCCTTCATACCCACAGAGCCGCTCGCCAGATCGTCCGCCAAGTCGTGCAAGGGATGGAAGACCACTTCCCCTTGGGCATCCTCCGGTTGAAAGAAGGTGCGGCAACGCGCCGCAAGACCCTTCCCTCCCGGCGCATGCCGTTCCATCGAAGCCCACTCGGTCTCGTGGGCCAGCACCTGAAACCCTGCCGCTGTGATCAACAGGTCAACGTGGTGACCACCACGCGTCAGGACACCCACCAGACGACGGGCGTAGGCAACCCCGCTTGCCCCCGTGATGGCCACGATGTATCGTCCCATCGTTCGTCCCCCTAATGGTTCCAACTCTGGAGGAGCTCCGGGAGCCCGTTCAGGTCGGGAAGGACCGCGTTTGCCTCCTCGTCACCCGACGATCGGGGTGTGTACCCGCGATCAATGTGCACCGAACGCATACCGGCCGCACGTGCCCCGGCAATGTCGCTCGTGGGATTGTCTCCCACCATCACCGCATCCTCGGGACCAAGGCCAAGTGCCCGCAAAGCATACAGAAAGATCCTCGGGTCCGGTTTGCCGATGTCGAGAACACCAGAGATCGCGATCACCGGGAAACGACCCACGAGGTCTGCGCCAACCACCTTCCGCCGCTGCAGATCCGGATCGCCATTGGTCACAAGGGCCAGGCGGTAGTGGGCCTGAAGCTCGGCCAGCACACCATCCACTTCGGGAAAGCGCTGCTGACGCGCCGCTCGCTCACCGACGTAGCGCTCGGCGAGGGACGCTACGAGGTCCAGATCATCGATTCCAACCCTTTGCAGCCCAGCCCGCCAAACCTCCCTGCGATACGACGGAGCGAGTCCACGCAAGGCCACGAGAGACGGGTGCTCCCCCGTTGCGAATGTCGCCCAGAGGCCCTCCCAGGCACCAATGCCGATGCGACGGCAGTATGGGGCCTCCGAAGTGCGAGGCCAAAGTTCCCGCGCCGTCTCCATCACAGCCGCTGCAGCCGCGATCAGATCGAAGTTGCGTTCGGCGGCAGCATCAGCGAGTGTGACCCACATCGCCGCTCGAGTGCAGTAGAGGTCGGAAATCAGCGTTTCGTCCAGATCGAAAAGCACAGCACGCACCGAAGCCACGAGCGTCACTCCCAACCACATGGATCGTTCAGCGCACCATCCCGGTCAGCGCAGAGACAGCGGTTCCCGCAAGCAGGGCAAAGGACACATACGTATTGAAGTGGGCAAATCCAACCGGCGATAGGGTCCGAGCGATCCGAGCATGCTGCACCGCGAGCAAAACAGCCGCTCCCAGCACCGATAGCCAATAGGGCCATGGAAGACCCTGGCCGGTGCCGAGTACGATCAGGAGGATCAGAAAACCCAGATGCGCCAGCCGTGCCACCAAGAGCGTGGCACCAACGCCCAGGTCCGCCGGCATGGAGTGCAGGCCGCTGCGACGGTCCGACTCCACATCACGCAGCGCATACAGGCTGTCGAAGCCGACGTACCAGAGCCCGGCCGCCGCACCGAAGAGCAACGGACCAGAGGCAACGCGACCCGTAACGGCGATCCAACCCGAAAACGGAAGAAAAAAGCCAATAGAGGCCAGACCGAAGTGGCAAAACCAGCCCCAGCGCTTGGTAAAGGAATAGACGACCAGAAGAGCGAGAACAACGGGCAAGAGCAGGGCACAGAGGGGATTCAGGGCGAGTGCCGCAACGGCAAGCAGCGCGAGGCCAACGAGCCCCGTCACCAGGGCGACGCTTGGCTTGATCAGCCCTGCGGGCAGATGGCGACCCGCTGTAGCCGGGTTCTCGGCGTCCAGCTTCCGGTCAATCAGACGATTGAGGGCCATCCCGCCCACCTTGCCTCCGACCACGGCCACCGTGATCCAGGCGGCAATACCGAGCGGTGGCCAGGCTCGAGCACCGAGAATGGCACCGGCGTAGGCCAGGGGAAGAGAGAAGAGCACCTCTTCCAACCGCACCATATCCGCCAAGAGGCCCATCGTGTGCCATGCCTTACCCAGCGTTACCCGCATCGACCGGTCCCCCCAACTCCTTGGTCGACGTGGTCGGCCCGGGATCGTCCCCCAGCCCATACTCCTTCCAACGGCGAGAAACCAAGTCCACGGTCGCCGGATCCATGCGAATCGGCTCGGGCCACGGTTGCCGGGACGTCTCCTCGGGCCACTTGCTCGTTCCATCGACCAGAAGTTTTCCGGCAATGGAGAAGGACTCACTCGCGTGATCCAGGACCGACGTGGCCCCGCGACCGACCACCAGATCACGCGCCGGGTCCATATTGGCCAGGGCCGCCCACCAGACCTCTTCCGAGCGCCGAACGTCAACCCAATCGTCCACGACCACAACGACCTTGGTGAGTGCAAGTAGCCCCGTTCCCAACAGTCCGTACGCCACCTTAAAGGCCTGACCGGGGAAGCGCTTGCGGATGGACACAAAGAGCAGATTGGTTGCCACCCCCTCCGGAGGGGCATGCACATCCACGATCTCCGGGAAAAGCATCCGAAGCATGGGAAGGAAAATCCGCTCGCTGGCATGGCCGATCAGCCAATGTTCCTCCATCGGAGGCCGGCCAACAACACTGGCGGGATAGATCGCGTCAGAGCGCATCGTGATGGCAGTGACCTGCAGCACCGGATACTGCCCCCCAGCATCGTAAAACCCCGTATGGTCACCAAACGGCCCCTCGCGCCTCGTTTCCCCTGGCTGCACCACGCCCTCGATAACGATCTCGGCACGCGCGGGCACATCCAGGTCAACGCTCACCGCGCGGCACACCTCCACCGGCTGCTTGCGGAGGAAGCCCGCGAAGATATACTCATCCATGCCGTCGGGGAGGGGTGCCGCCGCCGCATAAATGGACGCTGGGTCTCCACCCAAAACAACCGCCACCGGAATGGGCGCCCCCAACCGCTGGGCTCGGGCATGATGCCCGGCCCCGCCCTTGTGGCGTTCCCAGTGCAACCCCAACTCCCGCGGCCCATGGACCTGAAGGCGATAGATCCCCACATTCCGCCGTCCGGTATCTGGATCTGCCGTGATGACTTGCGGAAGGGTAATAAACGGTCCCGCATCACCTGGCCAGGAGGTCAGGTGTGGCAGTCGACGGAGGTCCGCATCGTCACCCCGCAAGACAACCTGCTGCACGGGAACCCTGCCCGTCGTCCGGTGCGGTGCCAGGTGCAACAGCGGGCTCAATTGGGGCAGCAACGACAGAACACCACGGCCGCCGCGCGGCTGCATTTGGGCAAGGGCCAAAAGATCTGCGACGCGACCCGCCACCTCATCGACATCTTCCGCCCCGAGGGCGAGCGCTACTCGGTGCGCGCTTCCGAAGAGATTGACCGCTACCGGCAGATCTCCGCCGCGCACCCGATCAAAGAGCAACGCCGGTCCGCCACGCTTGGAGATGCGGTCCACAATCTCCGCAATCTCAAAGCGCGGATCAACCTCCACAGAGACACGGATCAACTCGCCCCGGCTCTCGAGTAGGTCAATGAAGGCATGCAGATCCGCCACCGCCAATGGCTTGCGCTCCTCCGTCTACTCTTGCGTGTCGACACCCGAACGACAACCTTTCGGGGCACATGGTACCATGGAACTTGGCCTCCTCCCCACGGCGAAAGCCGGGGGATTCCCGATGAGTGCTCATTGGGGCTTCCTGCTTCGTCGGGGCCCACCCACCCGTTTCCGAGTTGGTCGATCGTCCCCTCCACAGGCCGACACCGCCAGCCCGGCGGCCCATTCCGCGAGCCCCGCGTCTTGGATGTTGTGTGCGGCGTTTACGTCCCGGTCTAGGGCCGCTCCGCATACGGGGCACTCCCAGTACCGCACCGCAAGCGAGAGGTGGTCCACGCTATGGCGGAAAGCGTGGCACCGCTTGCGGCTGGGGTAGAAGCGATCGATCCGGACAAAGGTGCGACCGAACCACCGCGCCTTATACTCCAGTTGCCGCAGCAACTCGCCCCACCCCACGCCGGCGATGCGGACCACCTTGCGTTGCGCCTTGGTGCGGTTGCGTGGGCCCTTCTGCTTGCGGGCCAGACTCCGTTGCGCCTGAGCGAGCCGCTTCTCGTCCCGGCGGAAAA
>JAJYVN010000358.1 GCA_021791995.1 Bacillota bacterium | reverse complement strand
GTCGAGAGCATCTGTTCCCTTATCATAGGGTCATCATCCGATCACCGGCGCGTAATGTCAAGCGTCGATGTCTACTCCTTGCGGCGCACGTAGACGGCGTCCATGTACGTGGGGGATGTGAGGAACGTGAAGCGCGTCTCGACGGAGGTCTGGAACTTGTACTCCCGCAGCACCTCCGGTGTGTGGATATCCTCGGCAGCCACGTTGGTCCGCAGGACAAAGGCGTTTTCCCGCTTCCGCCCATCGTCCAGCTGCTGGGTGCTCGGTTCCCCCGCCGCGCACCGGAGTCGGTAGACGGTCCGGAGCGCCGGCTGCTCTCCGGCCTTGGGACGGCCCGGCCGGTCCCGGGGGAGCACCTTCTCCTCCTGGTCGATCGCGACGTCGACGGGGAAGAGCCCTTTGCTGTGCTCCATCCGCCAGGCAGCCGCCGCGGTCTCCGCGTCATCGGTGCCGTCGAACACCGGGTGTTGCAATTCCTTGACCGACTCCGCCAGCGCCTTGCGTTCGTGGTTCAGCCGCTTCTGTAGCGCCTTCTCCTTGCGCTGGTCCAGGTGGTCGGAGAGCACCACGACCGCCCGATCGCTCTGCCCCTGGATCTCCACCGTCTGCTCGTTGGCGCGGTCGCTCGCGGCATCCCGTTCAGCACGCATGCGCCCCAGGTCCATCCACCGGTCCTCCGCCCACGCCTTGGCCTGTCCGGATGCCGCGAAGGTATCCGGCCGTCGGGTGATGAACCGGAGGTCCGCTTGCCCCTTCGTCTCGAGGTTCGGCCCGGTGCAAAGGGCGGAATCAGCCACGTACAGGGTTCGGGGAACAGGGCCGCGACCCAGATCGTCAATGGCCTGGGAGTTGCCTTCGGCGGGCATGGAGAGCGGAATCCGTTGTCGTTCACGAGCAGCGTCTTATCCGCTCGCACAAAGCGCCGCCGGCATGCGGAGAATGCGACCCCCGGCAACTTCCCGAGGTGCCCCTGTTCCTGTTCCCAAAGATCACGGACCAAACGGCCGTCCCTCCGCCGTGTCGCCGCGTCACGCAGGCATTTCTCCACCAGTGCTTTGTTCCATTCCCCCAAGGCCGCCGCCTCCGGCACCGGGCTGAACAGGTTCCTCTGTGCCCACTGCACCAGGTGCTCGACTCCACCCTTTTCGTTGCCGCTCGCCGGGTTGGCGAACACAGCGGTGAACCCGTAATGTGCAGCCAGCGCTTGAAACTCGGGTGCCATCAGCCGCCGGCCCCCGGCCAGGATCTCCCGCACCAGTGCGCTGTCGTTGTCGTGCATTGCTTCCATCGGAACCCCGCCGACGAAGCTCAGCCCGCTGCAGATCCCGTCCAGCCACGACTCCCGTTTGGCGTGCGAAAACATCGTCACGAACGACACCGTGCTGAACATCAACCGCATCGCGATGAACGGCAGCTTCTTCCGCTCCCCGGCGATGACCACATCCGCGTGACCGAAGTCCACCTGCACCAACGGCGCGTATGCTTGCCGCGACCGCACCCCCTTGAGCTGCACTACGTACCGCCGCACCGAAGCCTCCGAGATCTCCACTCCATGCTCCTCGACCAACTGCTGGTCGATCCGCCGCGCCGTTCGCCGTTGCTTGCGCGATACCGGTTCGTCCTCCGCCACCCACTGCGCCACCACCGGCTTCCACCGATCCATCGTCGGCGCCGGTCGTTCCTTCGTCCGCCGCTGCCACGGTTCCGCTTCCACCACGCAATCCGTCACCACGTACTTCCGCACCGTCTTCCAACTCACGTGCAACTGTCGTGCGATCTCCCGAACCGAGATCCCTCGCTGGCTCATTCCACGGATACACTGGATATCGGGCACTTCGAGCATCTCCTTACCCCCTGGACGGCTGGTTCACACAACCCAAGCCTACCAGGTGTGAATTGGGGATCCGAGGTGCCCCCTTCTCCCTCGCTCTACCGACCGAAGGTGGTCCCCTTTTCGCGTATCACGGACAGATGCGATCATCATGGAGACGGGCAAGAAAGAATCGCGGCACCGGCTCTTACCAGCGCGAGTGATGGTCTACTACGTCATGGCCGTGTGCCTCTTCAACCAGGACGCACACGAAGAAGTGATGCACCGTCTGGTCGGTGGGCTCTTGTGGCTGACGGGATGGAAGACATGCTGGGATGTACCGACCAAAGCAGCGATCTTCAAAGGCCGAGCACGGGTGGGGAGCCGAGCCCTTGCGGGCACTGTTTCGGTCGGTAGTCGCCCGCTCGGAAGACCGGAGACAGAAGGGGCGTGTGGTATTGCAACGGGCGTGTGATGCGCATCGACGGCAGCACCGTGGACATCGCCGATACCCCCGCAAACGGTGCGTTCTTCGGCCGACCAGCCGTCGGTAGAGGCAGGAGCGGACGGTATGGGTAAGGAAAAATGCTCGGACGGATCGTCGATGATCCTGGGTGTCCACGACGAGGAAAGCCCCCGCGTGCCATCGCTAACCTCCAGGGTGAAGCGTTGCCGTATCAAGCAGCGCGAGAAGGTCGAGCAGGCGATGAATGCGGGGGCAGTCGGCGTCTAGTGGCAGATCTCATAAATTCGGGGGTCTATGGCCCGGAATCGGCGCATCATTCCGTTAAGAAGGCGTCAGCACGAATGCGAAGTCACTCAGGAGCGTCGTCAGGACTTCGTTCAGTGTGCCTTCGAAAGGCGTCGGTTCCCACCTGCCCCGATGATCGGCCATACCGAGTTGGTAGTGGCCGCCTGGCAGGGAGGTGAGACGCACGCGGTTCCAGGGGCCATCCTCATCCTGGGTGTAAATGATGAGATGCGGCCCGTGGACGCGCACGCGCAGATGCGGAAAGCCCTTGGCGTGCAGGGTACGCTCCACCTCTGCAGCCTGCGAGAGCGCCTCTGGTGTGGGCACCTATGCAGCCTCCTTCTCCATCGGA
>JAJYVN010000357.1 GCA_021791995.1 Bacillota bacterium | reverse complement strand
CCAGGCAGCACACCTGCATCGCGCCCTGTGCCTCCCTGTCGCCGTTGGCCCCCGACCCCCGCATGAACATCCGTTATGGGTAACGGTAAGCCCCTTGAAGAGGCGCAAGCCTTGGCGGAACGCATCGCCGGCGACCTCTCGGCTTCCGAGGTGGCAGAGGTCGCGCGAGCGCGGGGCATCAGTGTGAGCGCGGTGCGCACTCGGTTGCAGTTTCTCCAGGAATGCGGATGGATGGTCCGGCCTCGCGAAATCGTGGTCTGGCATGACCGGGAGATGTTCCTGGACCGGTCCCTGAGGGAAGAATGGCCGGTCGTGACCAGTGTCGTCACGGGATGGCGCTTCGTTCGGCGGCGTTGGAGGAAAGAGCGTACCTATCCCGCGTGTTCCTCGCCGGACAATGTCAACGGGTTCGGGGAACCGGGTGGGGCGTGTTCAGAGTGCGAACTGGCGCTCTCTGGTCACTGCCACCGGTATTGCGAGGTCTACATGCTGCAACCGGAGGAGCCGTTTCCCGCAAAGCTGCTTCTGCCACCCAGCGCCTGCGCCGGGTGGGAACGGTACACCTCCGAGAGGGCCTGGGCTGGGGGACAAATGACGGAATTTCAGTTGGAGACGCAAGAAACGCTGTCCGCGCAATGGTGCGAAGTACATATCGAAAGCGTGACCGTGCCGGGCGTAACGCCATTGTACGCGGAAGCTCCCCCGATTCGTTGTAAGGTCAACCCGTTGTTCATTCCGGTTGGCGAGGAGCCCCGACCATTATTCCGAGTCCCAAGCGTCTCTCCCGCCGTCCTCCGGCAACTGGCCGATTGCTGTGAACAGCACGGTGGTAAGTGGGCAGCCGAAGAGCTTCGCCGAGAGGCGCGAGTTTTGCTGGGCACAAGGCGCTAGACGGTGCAGTGCGTCTCGTCCACGTGGACAAGACGGCCTCCCGGTCCGGGGCAGGCCGACGGCCTTCAGGCCATAGTTGGACGCCTGCGGGGTTTAGGGTAACCACCGAGCATCGGAGGCCGTTTACTCACCACCAAGCAAAATGCGTACAATTATTCCTACCAGCAGCAAGCCTCCGGCTATTGCAAAGGGTGCAGCTAGGCTCCGAGTGGCTGGGTTTGCAGATGAGCAGGCAAGCTCCATGCCTGCCAGAATGATCGCCGCTACGATGCCTACCTCGGGGTCCCAGTAACCACCCATGGTCGCAATGGCGTTGGCGGCGTCTTGCTTGTGAGTTGATGATAGAAACGCGCATATCTCCTGGGACCAAAAGCCTGGTCAGATTTGAATTCTTCGGCGAGGCTTTGAGGCCCCCTGCTCTGCATGTACTGCGGCAACGTTATCCCCTGTTGACCAGCTTCGCAGGTCCATGAGGTCTTTTTGGTTCTCAGATACTGCTGCAAAGCCTCACGATCACCTGCCATAGCGCAATGGCCTCCTCGCCACGATTTGTCTGAGGCACTGGTGCGATTCGCCATTCGGCCCCTGTTCCCTGCTCGAGGAGCTGCCATGAAACGACTTTTCCTCCATGGGGCGTGAATCAGTCCTGAAGCCAGGTCGCGACCATACAACCGACCGTCGCAGGGTTGTGCCTGTTGGTATCGCACGACGCCACGTGGGTTCTCAAAGCCACCAACCCAAAAAATCATGCGGCGCGGGTGCTGCCTTGTTAAGGAAGCGGATGGCGGCTCGTTAGGTGCGAGGCGCCTAACCGGCGCCTCGGTCCAACCGCGGCAGTCGAGGGCATGGTTCACAAGCTTGCAATGGATATCGGCCTCGGAAAGGCCACCATCCCAGTAGGCTCTGTTTCAGAAGCTTGTGGGGCGCGGGTGCCCAACGCCCCTCGTGGGAGCCCTTGGACGAGCCGACGGGATCCGCTTCCCGCTCATTCCGGGAGCGACGAAGTCTGCCATGTCCACATCCCATTGGCGCGGATACCGTGAAGCAGCAACGACTGCGTGTTGAGTGTGGCGACCGTCCATAAATCGCTGCTGGACACGAGGTCCGCTCCACCGCTCACGGACACGCCCGACGGCAAGGTGAACGGTGTCCACGTCTGTCCCCCGTCTTCGGACAAGAGGGGATCGTGAGGAAACGCTTCATGCCCGCTCTTCTTAACGCCCAAAAGGACGTTCGCCGACAAGGCGGCTACCTCACCCACCGTATCGGGCAACGTTCTTGCCTGTACCCAGCGTGGTGCACTGTCGCTGTACTCGTACACCGATGTCGCCGTCTGTCCCCCCGAAACCAGCAGACCCTCCCCGTTGGCAAACAGCGGTGTCGATGTGCTGCACGGGAAGGCTGCGTTGGTTCCGCTGCCGGATAGGACCTCGGCATTCCACGTGTGTCCGCCGTCCGAAGTCTCCCAAACTTCTGCTGGGCACGCCTCCGAAATGTAGCCCATCCACCCCTGCTCGGCACTCACAAAGCGAATGCCGCTTGCGGCTCCGGCCAGTGGAAGGGCTCCCTTCGTGGTGGTCCCTGAAGCTGCGATGACGGACCACTGCTTTCCGCCGTCGGTGGTCTGATAGAGCACCTTTTGCATGTCGGGTCCCCCATCCTCCACCACGCAGAGCGCCCACCCGGTCGCATTATTGATGAAGGAGAGAGAAAGACCTGTCTGACAATAGTCACCCTGTGCCACGGGGACCGTCACCTTAGACCGAAGTTTGGTTCCCCAGAGCGCGGGAATGCTTGCGGCCCAAGGGGTGCGGTTCGATCAGGCCATCTTGTTCTGTCTACGGGATCGTAGGAGGTCGACGCCGACCCGCTTGAGCACCTCCGTTTGGAACGGTGTGGGTGTCGTGATGACGGTGAAGGTCGGCGCCTCCGGTGGGTTGGGGACGCGCATGGTGTTGGAGGCGATCGTCCCGAGGTTGGCGAGCAATGTCACAAAGCTGTGCACCGGCCAGCCCTCGACCGTCTGCTTGGTCAATGCCTT
>JAJYVN010000356.1 GCA_021791995.1 Bacillota bacterium | reverse complement strand
GACAGCGCGGATCGCTTCGTCGAGTTCCTCAAGACGGCCAAGGCTGACACTGGCGACCAGGCCGCCTAGGGTCCCATCCGGGGGCATGGCCCCCGGGCTTTTGGCCGGCGAAGCCGGCAGCTTTGTTTCCTGAGTGGTGGTGCGGTATGGGGGTGGCAGTGTGGCGGGGATAGCCGTGGACCGAGTGCTGGCGGTGGGGCGTCAGGTGAATGCTGACGAGACTCAGGGCGTCCCGGCGTCGGAGCTGAAGGGTTACACCGTGGTCGACACCGGACGCGACTTCGTTCCCGTTCCGAGCCCCCTGTTTGAGCTCTGGCAGCAAAGGATCGCAACGTATGACGACCTTCTGACGGCCGCGGAGCCGGTAGGCGGAAAGGAGATCGTTGGCCGGCTGGTGTTCGAGTTTGGGGTGTGGACCTTCTGGCCCTGGCACAACAACGCGGTCGAGCACGCGTGGAGGCTCGTCGTCGTACCGGGACCGCAACTGGCGAGCCCGCTCAGGGACCTGGGAAACGACGAGTGGCGCCGGGGAGTGCTCCTTGAGGACCTAGTGGCGCGTACCGAGTCTGTCATCGCCAACGCCCATAGCCTCGATTCCTGGCAGAGGGCGTACGCTCGCGTGGCACGGTTGGCGGAAGGGTGGGTGACGTCCGGGCGGGCGCTTCTGGCACTCCATCCCCGGCGGGAGTACGCGGGATGAGCGGGGACCAAGGGCGGTTTGATCGCCTGGTGGGGCTTCTTCGACGAAACCGGGTGATTGTCGGCGCCGGCATCCAGGCCGCCGTTACCGCGGCGGGCAACCTGGTCCCCGACCCGGCCGCGCATGCCATGGCCGAGCCTCTAGGTATGATGGCGAGTGTCTTCGCGATCCAGAAGTTGGACGAGCCCGCGCCGGACGAGGCGCCGGTCGTTGCGATGCTCAGCCCGACGCTGGGCGAGGGTGTGTCCAGGGGCTGGGTCGTCTCGACGCTACCCACCGTCAAAGGTGACGACGGGATGATCTCGGTTCAGCGGAACCCCCGGCCAGAGGCCTACTTCTTCGGGCGTAAGGATGTTGCGACGACGTTCGCGACCTATGTGCTCGGTGCCAAGATGGCCGAGGACGTCGACGCCGACTCGGAGATGGCGAGGCGAGTTTGGGACGGGTGGCTTGCTAAGCGTGACAAGATGGGTCCATACGCTCCGGCTCTCGTCTACGCGGTGGCGGGACCGACGTGCCTCGCACGACTGAGCACACCTGCCGCGGGATATATCGTGTGGCGGCCGGTGCTGACCCACGTCGGGGTCCGGGTGGACATGCTTGGGCCTAAGGGTATGGACGTGTCGGTGGCGCCCACGTACTTCGAAACCGAAGAGGAGGCGCTGGAAGCCACCCGAGCGGTCGGTGTTCCCGAGCCGCGGTTTCGGTACACGCCCGGGCAGATCCAGAACGAGCTGGCGGTTCGGAATATTGACTTCTACGGGCCGGCGGTATTCGAGCGCAACGCCCTTCCGGTACCGCGCCTGCACTTCTCCGACGCCATGGGTGTGATGCTCGACCCTAAGGCCGGCCGACTGCCGCCGGATGTGCACCCCGACCTTCAGGTCGCTCTGGATGGAGCGACGGCCGTCGCATGGCGGCCGCGACCGGATGGAACGGCGTCTCTCGTGATGGGCAGCGAGCGGACCCCGATGCGGTGGCCAAGCGTGAACCACGCGCTCGACGATCTAGGTACGCTGGGCTTCCTCGCCCAGGAGCGGTCGGACGTCCGCCTTGTCGTACTGGACCGACGGCCGGAGGTGCAGGGGGCGCGGCCGAAGCTGTAGGCGCCCTGAGGTGCCGCTATCGACCGAGCCGTCAAGGCGGGCGCTACGCGCCCCAGAGACCTTGACGGCTCCGGCCGGCAGCGGCCCTTTTTGTGCCTCGGCTTTGGCCTCTACGCGAGGCGGGTTTGTGAGGTGCGGCACGGAGGTGGTGTCATGGCATTGGCCGACTTCAAGGAACTTCGACGCCAAATCCCGATCGAGCAGGTGATTGGTGAGCGCATCCGCCTTCGTCGACAGGGCCGCGCGATGGTCGGCCGCTGTCCGTTCCACGACGACAAGGGCCGTCCCAACCTCACTGTGTACCCGGATACCCAGACGTACGTCTGCTTCGTGTGTCACGCACGTGGCGACGTGGTCGACTTCGTGGCTCGCATCGAAGACCTGAGCCAGGGAGAGGCCGCCAAGCAACTGGAGGCGAGCTGGAGGGGCAGCGGCAGGGGCAGTCGCCTTCAGGCGCGAGTGGTGCCGGCAGCCGAAGCTCGAAGTGTGGAGCATTTGGATATGGTGTATCGCCTGCTTCTCGGTGCTCTTGAGCTGCGTGACGAACACCGGGCGGACCTTGAGCGGCGGGGTCTGTCACCGGAAATGATCCACGAGCGTGGCTACCGGAGCCTGGGTGGGCGCCGGGCGCGTGACGAGGTGGCGGGGAAGCTCCTGCGGTCCGTCGGCCAGGACGCCCTCCGGGCTGTTCCGGGCTTCGGGCGCGAGCGTGGGCGATGGACGATGGCGAATGTCGAGGGCCTGCTCATCCCGGTATTGAACGTCGCGGGCCGCATCGTCGGCATTCAGGTTCGGACGACGTCTCAACGAGGCAAGTACCGGTGGCTATCGACGCCGTCGCTGGAGGATGGGGCGTCGTCGGGCGGCCCGGCGCACGTCATGCTACCGGATCGGGGACGAAACGGCCTCGTCTGGCTCACGGAGGGACCGCTCAAGGCTGACGTCGTGGCGTCAAGACTGAAGCAGTGCTCTGTGGCGGTGCCAGGCGTGGGTGCTTGGGGAAGGTCGATCGAGGTCCTGGAGGAGCTGCCGGCGCGAACGGGAGTGTACATCACCGAAGCCACGTGGATGCGCAAGCACGGCTGGCGGACCACCGAGTGGAAACTGCTCCGCGCCCTGGAGCCGGCTTTCCATTTCAGGC
>JAJYVN010000029.1 GCA_021791995.1 Bacillota bacterium | reverse complement strand
GAACGCGGCGCGAAACCTTGCGTCGCTTGTCGCCGGGAGTTCCCTGGAGACGTTAAACGCCTGTGGAGCAGAAGGCTCTGGCCAGGAGAACGGCCTGGTGAAACCGGCTGCCGCGAAGCAGGAACGTTCCAATAGGAAACCGGCAGTAGCCGGAAACAAAAGACTATAAGAACGGGAACGGTAGTACTAGTCACGGTAGGACCACCCCAGGGCATACCCTGACGCTACAAGCCCTTGAGGGGGGAACCGTATGCCCGTGACGATCGACGCTGTGCTATCCGGGGTGTGCGGTGTTCGTGGGGGCCCGTGGGACGGAACCATTGTGCGGGGAATCGCCACCGATTCGCGCCGCCTTTCACCCGGCGACCTCTTCGTCGCGCTCCCTGGAGCCACCACAGACGGAGCGGCCTTTCTCGCGGAAGCCGTCCGACGAGGGGCAAGCGCCGTTGTCTTGCGTCTCGGCCACCGTCCTCCCCCTGGCGTACCGTATCTTCTGGTGCCGGATCCGCACGGGGCGCTCTGTCGCATCGCTGCCACCTTCTATGGCGACCCCAGCGCCCACATCGCGGTAATCGGAATCACCGGAACCAATGGGAAAACAACCCTCACATACATGACGAGCCAGATCCTCACCACCGGGGGCCTGCCGTGTGGCTATTGGAGTTCCAACGAGGTGTGGACCGGTGCGCGACGATTCCGGCCGGCCCTCACCACCGCGATGCCCCATGATCTTCAGCACTTCCTGCGCGAGGTGGCGGACTCGGGCATGCACCACGCCTGCATGGAGGTCTCCTCCCACGCCGCCGCCCAGGGCCGAATCGACGGACTCCACTGGCGAGCAGGTGCCGTCACGTGCGTCACACGAGACCACATTGATTATCACGGTAGCTATACGGCATACCTCGCGGCGAAGCGACACTTTCTGCAACAGCTCCCCGCCTCTGCACTCCTCGTCTACAACATCGACGACCACGGGGCACGCCTGGCGGCGACAGGGTTGCCCGCACGTACCGTATCGTACGGATTCTCCCCCGATGCCGAGATCCGCGCCAGCCAACCCCGGTTCGAGGCTACCCATTCGAGCTGCCTTGTCCGTATCCCGGGTCAGGGGGCATTCCGTACCCTATCGCTCCCCGTTCCGGGACGTCACAATCTGGAGAATGCCCTCGCTGCCCTGACCCTGACGACGGATCTCGGCGTCCACGTCTCCACTGCCCTCGCTGCGCTCGCCGCGTTCCGCCCGCCCGCTCGGCGTTTCCACCTAGCAAGGATCGGTCCCTACCTCCTCGTCGACGACATCGCCATGAACGATTCCAGTGTCGCGGCGGTGATGCAGACGCTAGCGGACATGGACGTATCCCCCATTGTCGTGGTGGCCGCCCTGCGCGGCAACCGGGGACCGGAGGTGAACGCCGACATGGCGCGGTCTCTGGCCGCCTGGCAGCCACGCCTCCGCTTCGCCCCGCTCCTTGTCTCACTCAGCAAGTCGGCCGTGGCCCGATTCCCGGTTGACTGCCGCGTTCGTCCCGACGAGCGGGATGCCTTCGTAGAGGCCGCCGCCCACGGCGGCCTAGCCGTCACCGTGATGGACGAACTCGAGGATGCGATCACCGCCGCCGTTCGCCGCCTGCATCCCGGCGGTGTCCTGGTACTGCTTGGCACCTTCGGCATGGACGACGGGGAGGCGATCGCCCACAGGCTTTGGGGGGCAGAGCCACCCGCCCGCCACCCGCCACCGTCCTTTGGCTGATGCCTTGGAGGCGAACCACTCGTGGATTGTACGGTTTGTTCCAAAAAGCACTGGATCATCTTCCAGTGTGGGAGCACACAGATGATAGCGTGACGGCTCTGGGTCGGAACCATCGAGCCTCAAACCAGGACCCTATAGCAGCGCGGAGCGGTGCTCCACAAGGGCGTTCGCGCTGCCAAACGCGCATCATGCATCACCCACCGTGATCCGTGGGACCCTGGCAATCCGTGCGCGTCCGCTGCCGCGGGATTACCGCGACCGGCGGGTGGCCGTGGAGCGCCGCTCATCACCCCGCGAGCGTTGGCGGTGCTCGGAGGGCTCTTGCAAGCTAACCCCAGCCGGACGGTGAAAGGGGCCACGCAACACCACGACGCGACGCTCCTTATCGAAATGGAAGTCCTTGACGTCCATTCCCCGCAAGAGCGGATAGTAGTGGACCGCTGCTTTGACAAACGCGTCCCGCCACGCCTCATCCAACACGCGCTGCACCAGAGCCGGGGAGATCTCCACTTCAGAGAACTCCCCGTCCTGGGTCGGCGTCAAAAGGTGATAGATGTGGCCCGGGTCGTGCGGTGGCACCCCGTCGTCCCTCACCAGCTGTTCCGCCCGCATGATATGGCGTGTCCGCACGCGGGTATCGAGCGCCCAGCGCCAACCCTGTGCGAGCATCTGGTTGGCCAAAGCGCAGTCTTCCCCAAACTGGCTATACCCATAGCGGCAACGCTGGAGCACCTCCCGCGCGATCAGCCCCACCGCGCCGCTCATGTCCACCTCAACTAGTCCGTTCGCCGGCAGATCCTTGACATGCCACCACACCGGCTCACCGCTCGGACTGACGCGCTCCGGATCACGGTTCATCGCGTTGTAATACCGATAGGGCTCGGGATAAAACAAAAATGGCAGATTGTCAACAACGGCCGCGACCGCTCGGCGTTGGTCGGCCAAAAGGGTGGTCAGCGCGTGCGGTGGAACCAGGTTGTCGCAGTCCACCGAAAACAGAAAGTCCGCATCCATCACCAACGCTTCGTCGAAGAGACGGTTCCGAAGCTCTGCCAACCACCCGTAAATGCGATCCCGGATCGCAACTTCCCGGGCATCAGCTGGGAGTGTATTGCGGTCCATGTGGATCACCCGGACAGGGTTGGGCACTTGGGATCGAAATCGATCGAGGATCGCCTCCGATGCGTCGGTCGAGTTGTTCAGAATGAAACAATAGGCAATCTCAACCCCGGCGGGGATGGCCATCTCGCGGAGATGGCGAAGATACACGGGGAGAACCCAACCCCGTTGATGCACTGGTGCGCCAATGACCACCTTCACAGCTTCCAAACCTCCTCAAGCTTGCCCTGGATCTGAACCCAACGTCTGTCCCAATCGTTGTTCAGGGCCACCGCCCTCCCCAGAGGGCTTTCCCGTCCGTCCCTCACCGCCCGAAGCACCGCCTCGATAAAACCCCGCTGCGTGGGCGCAACGGTGAGTGCGCCATCCAGTCCACTCAACGGAAGAACCTCCCGCAGGGGTGTGGAGACCACTGGCTTGCCGACAGCCAGGTACTCCCACAACGTGCATGGATTCACCGCCTCGGTGGTGGTGGACTGGACAAACGGAAGTAAAAGGACTGAGGCGGCATGAAGGTATCCCGGCAGTTCACGATAGGGGCGATGCCCGAGGCAAAAGAGGTTGGGTGGCCAGGGAAACTGCTGCAGAAGCGCCGAACCGATGTGCGGCCCCACGACCACAATAGAAAGCTCCGGAAGCTGTTTCGCCAGTTGCAGGAGCAGCACGGCATCGATCCAGTCATCGATAGCCCCTGCATATAGGGCAACGGGGTGCGGAATCAGCGCCAGATCAAAGGGCTCGGGAGCCGGTTCCGAGAATGCCGAGAACTCCACACCATTCGGAATCAACAATGCATCCGGCCGCAACTGGCGGGCACGTTCCCATAGTTGACGCGAGGATGCCAACACCACATCGGCAACGGAAAGGGCGGAGGCAACATGTGGCTCCCAGTGTGGACAATTATCCATATAGTCAAAGACGAGCGTTTGAGCCGTCTGACGGAGTCCGGGCATCTGTGCGAGCGAGACGGGTGAAGAAATGTACGCACCGACTGCACCGGTAAGGACCGATGACAGCCGAGCCCCGTCGTTGACCACCACGAGGTTTTCCTCCACCTCCCGAACCGCCGGGACGCCTGGCTGTGGCTGTGGCTCGACCCACACCACACGATACCCGGAACGCGCCGCACGCGTCAAAAGGTGGTGGGGCCGTTGCCGCATCCAGTCCCAGCGGACGGTGGGGGGATACAAGAGGGTCCGCAATGGCTTCGCCTCCCAAGCGTTGGGGTCCAAAAGGTATCCCATCTTGTTATCGTAAGGATCCGATCAAGTGTTGAACCCCGGATGCGAACCCCGGGGAGCCCCTGCGCATCAGGATTGGGGAGAGCCCTAAACACTCCGTGCGATTGCACGATAACAACACTGGTAGAGCGCTCGCGGCAATGCCGCTCCGGCCGCGGAGCCCATTCCGGGTGGGCACCGCAATTCGAACATAAAAAAAGGAGTGAACGCCCGAACATCCGGAGCGGTGAGGGCAAAGCAATGTACATCAATACCAACACAGCGGCCCTGAACTCGTGGCTCGACTTGCAGAACACCCAGCAGTCCATGAACAATGTCCTTGAGCAGCTGTCCTCGGGGTACCAGATCAATTCCGCTGCGGACAACCCGGCCGGTCTGGCGATCTCCGAACAGATGCAGAGCCAGATCAACGGCATGAGCCAGGCCTACCAGAACGCGCAGTCCGGCATTAGCATGCTGCAGACCGCCGACGGCGCACTGGGCCAGGTGCAGAACATCCTGCAGTCCATGTACTCCCTGGCCACCCAGTCCGCCAACGACACCAACATCGGCGTTGACCGCGGATCGCTCCAGTCCGAGATGAACCAGTACACATCGGAGATCAACAGCATCGTCAACCAAACCGCGTTCAACAACAAGAACCTGCTGGGCGGTACCCTGACAAGCCTCAACCTCGCGATCGGTGCCGATCCGAATCAGGAGCTCCAGATCGGGTTTTCGGCCGCCGACGCGGTGAGTCTTGGTGTGGCCGGATACAACCCCAACGGAGCGACCTTCGCGGCGGCATCCACCGCAGCAGCGACGACCGATGGTCTGACCGGCCTCAGCCTGTTCACGGGCAGCAGTACGACAAACCCATACGGCTCCTATGGTCTTGGGCCAACCTCCACAAGCGGCACGCCGACCGGAAGCTACCAGATCGCCATGACCGCTGCCTCCCTGGCACAGGTCAACGGTGACACAATTTACGCGGGCAGTGGGGACACGGCCACCATCGCCACGACATCCAACACAACGGGCAACAGCGCTTCGCTTGCGGTCTCCGGCCTCACATATACCGGATCCAGCACCCAATCCGTTGAGCTCCAGGCCAACTACAGCGCCGGCACCGCCGCCGCAACTTCAGTGCAATACTCCACAAACGGGGGAAGCACCTGGATCACAGCCACAACGAACAGCTCGGGCGACTACGTCTTCGGATCGACAGGCCTCACCGCTGCCACGGCGACCTTCACACTGGGGGCAACCGCCGTGGACACCGGTGCCGCCGACTACACACTGAACCTGACGCCCGCCCAGACCACCTTCCAGCTTCAGGACTCCTCCGGCAACAACATCGGATCGGCCACGACGGTCTATGGCCAGGCCAACGCCTCGCAGAACGTCACCGTCGGGGACGCCAATAACGGCCAGGCGATCCAGCTCACATACAACGCCGGCACCTTCTTTTCCGGGTCCACGGCAAGCTCGTCTGTGACCCTTCCCTCCGCCTTCGCCTTCGACATCTCGTACGCCGCCAACAGCACCGCCTCGGGTAGTGATGGTACCTTGAGCAGCAAGGCCACCGTGGGCGGTGGTCTCTCAATCATGAACTACAGCCAGGCCAGTTCGACGCAGTCCTCGCTCCAGTCTGCCATGAACCAGATTTCGGCAGAGCGTGCAAACGTGGGTGCCTGGCAGAATCGCCTCCAGTTCGCGAGTTCTGGTCTGCAGACAAGCCAGAACAACCTGACAAGCGCCCAGGCGGGCATCATGGACGCCAACGTGGCGCTGGATACCGCCAACCTCGCCAAGGATCAAGTGCTGCAGCAGTCCGGCGTCGCGATGCTGGCGCAAGCTGAGCAAATTCCGCAGGCCCTGCTCAAGCTTCTGCCATAAAAACCGCAATGCGGTGGGGGGGCATGGCTCCCCCACCGCCGCCTCTGGGAGGTGAGGGCTGATGGCGATGTTCCAATTGCAGCGTTACGCGGTAGCGAATCGAGCCCTGCCGCAGCGGCACCTGCCGTCCGCAGCATTGACGGCCGTCCTTCAGGCGGTGGGGAACGCGGACCGCTCCATGGCGCGTCAGGATGTTCCCGGAGCCCACTCGTCACTGCTCAGCGCGCAGAGCATCCTGTTGGTACTACGCGGCAGCCTGAACCGGTCGGCTGCGCCGGAGTTGGTGGACCAACTGGATCAACTGTATGACTTCCTGGTCCGCGAACTGGGCCAAGCCAATTTGGAAAAGAGCCGGGCGCGACTTCTGCCGTTGGTACCCGTGATCACCACGCTGCGCGATGCCTTCAGTGCCGCTGCCGCACAGGCGCCTATCACAGAATCATCCGTTCCGGTCGTCCAGGGAGGGATCCTCGGATGAGCGTCAGTGGGCTTGGATCCACCTCCAACGCATCGAACGCCTTCAGCAATCCGGAGCTCCTGAGTGCCCTCTTGCCAGGCTACAACATTTCAGCCCTGGATGAGGCAATGCAGACGCAGATCGCATCGGCGGATCAACCCCTGACGGCATTGGAGTCGCAGGAAACCACGCTGCAAACCAAGATCAGTGGATGGCAGTCCCTGCAATCTGCACTCTCTGCCGTGCAGACCGACGCGCAATCGCTGGCATCCCCTTCCCTTTTTCAGCAGGTTTCCGTGCAATCCAGTAACCAAAATGCCGTGCAGGCCGTCGCCACAGGCTCCGGGAACCCTGGGACGTATAACGTCACGGTCTCCAACCTGATGCAGCCCGAGACCGTATTCTCTGCGGTCCAGAGTTCAGGCTCCTCGGCCCTTGGACTCAACGGCAGCTTCAGCATCAACGGCACCAGCATTTCAGTCACGGGTTCAACGACCCTGGTGCAGTTAGCACACGACATTAACGCGACCAACGCCGGGGTGACGGCGCTGGTACTCCCGCAGAGTAGCGGCTATGAACTATCCCTCTCCTCCGTGGAGGCGCAGCGCATCACCTGGTCGGACCCGAACGGCATCCTGCAGAGCCTGGGCGTTCTCAACGCGAGCGGTCATGCCTTCAGCTCGAGCGGAACCGGCGTCCAGTCCGGAGACACCCTCCCCGTAGAGGCCGCATACACCATCAATGGCGCAGCACTCACAAGCCCGACCAACAGCGACAGCACATCCATCCCCGGTGTGACGCTGCAGTTCCTCGCACCCACCGCCTCCAACGCGCCCGCCGCGATCACGGTTTCCCAGAATACGGCCTCGGTTGTATCGGCCGTACAGCAACTGGCCACCGACTACAATAGCCTCCTCAGCACGGTCAACAGCCTCACCGGTACGAGCGGATCCCTCGGCCCCAACGCCGACGTCTCACAGTACCTGAACACCATCGACCAGACCTTGGGGAGCGTGCTCCCCGGTGAACCGGATGGATACCAGTCGCTTTCGCAGATCGGCGTCACCATCAGCGCGCCGGTCGGTCAACCCAATAACCTGACGATGCACGTCAATACAAGCACCCTCACCCAGGCCCTGGAGAGCAATCCCTCCGCCGTCCAGCAACTCCTCAGCGGAACCTCTGGGGTCGCCACTACCCTGCAACAGCAGTTGAACGCCTGGGTGGGCGCGAGCGGGTCGGTACCCTCCGAGGTCAGTAGTCTTCAAAACCAGGACAGCACGATCGCAAGCGAGGTTAGTAATCCCAATAGTGCGGTCAACGTCGAGGTGAACGAACAGACCCAACTCGTGCAGCAACAGTTCGACCAGATGCTGTCGGCGCTCATGTCGAGCGTCTCGCAAGGCAACTTCCTCCAAGACTACATGAACCAGGTGAACGGAAGTTCCAATAACTCGACAAGCGGGGGGGGATCGTGAGTGTTCGCGGAGCACCTATCGACGCCGCTAGATACCCTTCCGACCATCGTGCGCACGGCCACGGCCGATGACGCGGAAGAAGTGGTCGGCCATTTGCGAGCCATCGCCACCGAAGGGACCATCGGGCTCCACGATACGGAGATCGATATCGCCGAAGAGCGTCGGCGACTCGCTGGTCTGGACCCCGAGCAGGCGGCGGCACTTGTCGTGTGCAATGGAACGCGAATTGTAGCCTTGGCGATCGCGGTCCGCCAGAGCGGCGTCCTCGGCCACACGGCCGTTGTCGCCGTCTCAGTGGAACGTGCATTCCGTCGCCGACGCTTCGCCTCCGCGCTGCTCTGCGCCCTCGAAGCCTGGGGGCGACACCATGGCATCCGCAAGCTGTGTGCCAGCGTGATGGGCCATAACCTCGCAGCGCGGAGCCTGTTTATCCGTGCGGGCTATCTTCAGGAAGGGTTTCGCCCCCTGCAGTTGCAGTGGAATGGCACTCCAGTCGACGAGGTGCTGTTCGGCCGAGTACTGGGTGACGGAAAGGAGGCAGACGGGAATGGAGCAGCCGATCACAAAGCTCTGCCACCTCTTGCGAATGCAACTGGTGGCGGCCGAGCAGCACCGTTGGACGGAGTTCGCGGGCCTCGGTACAGCCATCCGGTCGCAACTGGAGGAGATGCGGCGCAGCGAAGAGTCAGCCAACATCCATAAACTGGCGGAAGCGGCGCACCTCCAGGCGCGCATCACCACCGGTCTGCAACGCGAGGCCCGTCAACTCGGGCACCGCCTTATCGCCAGGCGTCAAGTTGCGATGTATCGCTCGGCGGCGCAAAGTACGCGACTACTCGACCTACACCGGTGAGGCGGTCTCATCCGACCGCCTGGGTGGCGCTTGCGCGGCGCCTCGTATCACCTCACTGCGCATCACAGGCGTCTCGCGCGGGGCAGCGATCCCCAGCCGAATCTGCGCACGGGGTCCTCGCCCCTGTACCGATACGACCGTCACCGCGATATCATCGCCGATGAGAATCGTCTCGTTCACCCTCCGCGTGAGTACCAACATGACGAGTCAACGCCCCCCTTGGCAAATACGCCGCTTGGGAGTCGCAACGTGAGCGCCTCCCGCAGATGATCCATACGATGCAGCGGCCGCGTGTGCTTCGCTACCACCGCCGGACTTCCCTGCCAGCGACGCAATATTCGCGCCAACCCGTCCAGAACAAGGAATCTGGATCCGCCCCCGCAGCCCGGAGTACGAACGGGAAGGAAGGCAGATTGCATTCGACGTCGAAAAGGGTTGGCACATCGTCGAGAAAGGACCGGTGGTGCAGTGGTCAAAGAACTTCTGGAGCGACCCGCCGTTGTCGGCCGCGGCGGCGGTACCTTCCGTCATCGCTTCGCCATCCCCGACGCGGGAGAGGCCGTCTTACTGTTTCACTCTGCAGCGTCTGGCCTCTCTTGGGCCAAGTCCGGCTATGAGTCGGGCACGCTACGCATGGAGATTAATGGGTATTACTCCCAGCACATCATCCTCTTCGGAGGCGGCCAGGAGGTGGTGTATCCGCGATTCGTCGGAACCATGGGCATCGGCCCGCAGGAGGTCATGTTCACGTTCTCCCCCGAAGGCTCCTCCCAAGCTGCCCAGTGGCTGCGGACCCAGCAGTTGGAGATTGACGTTGTGACCCAGGGCGACCCCCGCTATTACGGCGTGAGCAACTCACCAATTATCTATGGACGGGCAGAGCGCCAGAGTTACGAGATGCGCGAGACCGACACTCCGCTCTTCGCCTTCTGTCGGTTTCCTAAAGGGGGATTGACCGGACGGGAAATCGAGTACTTTTTGGCATACAGTCACATCGACAAGGACATGGATCCGGCCCAACGCCTCAGTCAGACCGGTACACCCGTGGTCATGGTCTGGAGCTTCCGCGCCGCCCTGGACAGCGCGGGACGAGCTTCCAAAAACCTGACCTTCCAAGGGCGTAACCACGCGCCGCACACCTTCACGGGCGATTTCGACATGATGGGACATCCCGTGCTACAGGCGGTCGGGCAGGAGGGCATGTTTGCCGACAAACCGACCACGCCCTATCGACTGTGCCTTCCCGCCACGGAACAATGGAACGAGGAGCGGCCCATGGCCTGGATGTGCAACATGTACCCATGGTCGTACCGTATCGCCGCGCAGGAACTGCTGCGCCAGGCAAAGATCGAATCCCCGGCCAATCCCGGAAGTCGGGCGCTCTCCGACCCCCGTAGCTACCTATACGTGCACTTCGGCCGCAAGCGCGCCGCCGACTCGCGCAGCACCCCCGGCGTCGAGGTCCTGGTCGACGTGCAGGGGCAGAGTAAGCCTCTGTCGTCCACCTTCGGCAATGACCGCTGGCTTTTGGCGGAGAGTGGACCGTTTGCCACCGCCGTGAAGCTGCCTCCCAACACCGAGTTGAGCGCCATCCGGCAGATCCGGGTCCGCGCCGTCCCGCAAAAACGGGACGCATTCCAGACGGAGATCACCGGACCACAGGCCGCATTTCTTTTGGACACCAATTATCTGCCCGGCCCCATGCTGAGTCAGGTTCCGTCGGAGCAAGTTGTCTCGCTGACCAATCAGAGTCCCGAGGCCACGATTTGGAGCGCCGGCAGTTAATCGCGTGCTGAGCGGGGGCGTGGCGCTCGCCAGAACCGATGTTTCACTGGGGCCGCCGTGCGTCCCCCTCACCGTCCCGGCGGTCCCAGCGCTCCAAGGCTGCGTCCTCTCCCGCGAGGTCATGTGCACCGAAGCACTGCCAGTATGGGGCGAGGACGCTCGCCACGGTTTCTTCGGGGAGGTCCCACAACCAGCGCACCGTCCGCGCAAGGCCCTCAGCAGGCGCCACTGGTTCCTGATACCCGAGTCTGGCCCGCAGGCGGTGCAAATCCAAGACCACGGGGTGCGGCGGCGCCCACGGATTGCATGGATCGAACCACTCGGTCGGTAGCCGCACTGGGGTGATGACGCACCCACTCACTTGGGCGATACTCTCCACCAAACGCAAAGCCGTCGGGACGTCGCTGTCCCCCACATTGAACACGCGGCCGTCCACCTCCCGCGGATGGTCCAACACCGAGATGATGGCATGCACGGCATTGTCTACGTAAAGTCGATGCAGCAGTTGGCTGCCATCCCAGGGGATCGCGATCCGTCGACGACCACGCCGCAGCCGGTCCACGACGTGCCACTCCCGTGCGAAGCGGACCCCTGGGCCATAGAGCGAGGCCAACCGAAGGACGGTCACTGGGTATGTCTCAGCCGACCGAACACCCCAGAGACACTCCTCGGCCTTGGCGCGTGGTCCGCCACGAAGGGGCGCATCCTCACCGACGGGAAGCGGCGGGGCCATCCCAGTGGAGTCTCCTGCCCCCGCGTAGACGCGCCACGTGCTGAGGTAGATGAAAAGCCCTACCCGACCACGAAAGACCTGATGCAACGCCAGGGGGCTGTCCGGTTCACTGCAGCCAAAGTCCACCAGCGCGTCGAACGATCCGCCACCGATCGACCGCAGATCCAATAGACGCCGACGATCTCCCACGATCGGAAGAAGACCCGGCACCGTAGGGGTAGCATCTTGCCCCCTGCCAAACCACGTCACGCGACACCCCAAGCGCGCGAGCGCAATTGCCAAGCCAGCTCCCAAAGCACCGCGAGGCTCCACCAATAAGACACGCAGGTGGATATCGGACGTCACCGCCTCCGCCATCCATCACGCGGCGCAGGTCCTGCCGTCGTGAGGCGACAGCGGAAGCGCCACTCCCTCCTTTGTCACTCGCGTTGAGCGGATGCCGCGTTCGTAGGGCAGAATCGGCGGTGCCACCCTTTCTCTTCTACAGCATGGAAACGGGGTCCGGATCCGCCGCAAGGTGCACACCGCGCGCGTGCCGAGCGCACGCGCCCAGAGCTCGAGCGGCAAGGCTACGGAGCACCGCGCCATCCGGTCCCTGCAACGCGAGATGCCAGCGGAACTGACCACGAAGCTGCTTCAGGGGGGCCTCGGACGGTCCCCAGAGCGAGACCGCCTCCGGAAGCGGGCGAAGCGCTTCACCCAGGGCAACGGCTCCGTCCTCCGCCGCGCGCGCATTCGGTGACCATGCCAAAAGCCGCACGAGGTGACCGAACGGGGGGAAGCCCGCGTGTGCCCGCAGGGCCAGTTCCTCCTCCGCAAAAGCATCAAAGTCCTGCTGCACCCCGTGTCGGATGGCATAGTGCTCCGGGGCATAGGTCTGGACGATCACCTCGCCCGGCAACGCCCCACGACCCGCCCGGCCCGCCACTTGGCAGAGCAGCTGAAAGGTGCGCTCCGGTCCTCGATAGTCCGGCTGGCGCAAGCCTATGTCGGCCTGGATCACGCCCACAAGCGTAACGCCGGCCACATCCCACCCCTTGGCCACCATCTGCGTTCCGACCAGCACATCGGCCTCCCCCGTACGAAAGGCCTCATAGATCCGCTGGTGGGAACCCTGAACCCCTGTCGTGTCCAGATCCATGCGCAGAACGCGAGCCTTGGGAAACAGCCGCGCCACCTCTTGGGCCACACGCTCGGTTCCGACGCCGCGCAACCGCAAAAACCGGCTCCCACAGTGTGGGCACACGGTCGGTGGGCGTGACCGAGCTCCGCAATAATGGCAGCGGAGGGTTCGATCTTCCTCATGGTAACAGAGGTTCACACTGCAAATGGAGCACTGCGCCACGTAGCCGCACTCTGGGCAGATCAGTGCAGGCGCGTACCCTCGGCGATTAAGGAAGAGCAGAGCCTGTTGCCCGCGATCCAGATGGCTGCCTAGTGCCTCAACCAACTCGGGAGCGAAGAGCGGCACGCCACCATGGCGACGCATATCGACAACCCGAACAACGGGTAGCGGCTGGCCCTGCGCCCGTTCGGGAAGGTTCAGGCGCACCGCCGCACCTTGTTGCGTCGCAAACAGGGTTTCGAGGGATGGCGTTGCGCTTCCAAGGATCACCGGTACCGACCACCAGCGCGCACGCCAGATGGCCACATCCCGTGCGTGGTAGCGTGGCGACTCCTCCTGCTTATAGCTTGTTTCGTGTTCCTCATCCACCACAATCAGACCGAGGTTGGTGCACGGGGCAAAGACGGCGGATCGGGCCCCCACGACGACACTCACCTCGCCACGACGGATGCGCCACCATTCATCATAGCGTTCACCCCGGCCCAGGCCGCTGTGCAGAACCGCCACGCGATCCCCGAAGCGCTCCTGAAAACGGGCAACCGTCTGCGGGGTGAGGGCAATCTCCGGCACCAGGACAATGGCCTGGGCCCCACGGGCCAAAACCAGCTCAATCGCCCGTAAATAGACCTCCGTCTTGCCACTGCCGGTGACCCCATGGAGCAGATAGGACCGGTAGGCGGGGGCCTGCAAATCGGACGTCATGCATCTGAGCGCCTCCGCCTGGGCGTCGGTGAGGCGAACACCGTTGCGCTCCATCCGTTGCGCTACGGAAGGTGGCGTACGCCGGATCTCCCGTGGACGCAAAAGCACCCAGCCACGGCGAACGAGGGATGTGACCGCTGCCCGGGTGCAGCGATTCCGTGCGGCAACCTCCGCGGGTGTGAGCCCCGGAGAGGAACAGATCGTGTCCCAGCAAGCCTTCTGTGCAGGGGCATGCCGCAAGGCTTGCTGGATCAGATCGGGATCTCGAGCCTCCGGAGCCGGATGGCAACTGAGCACCATACGAGCATGAACTCGTTCATCCGTGGCGCCCGGCGGCAAAAGCAGACGAACAGCCTGCCCAATGGTAGCCAATGCATCCCGAGCTAACCAGAGCGCTAGTTCTCTTCCTTCCTCCGTCAGTTCGTTGGCCGAGGAAGAGACGTCTGCAATGGGTTTGATGACGACTCGACCGGCGGGTGGATTCATTGTGATGCGAAAGACCACACCCGATACACGTGCCCGGCCCTCGCCAAACGGAACGAAGACCTGCTTGCCAGGAGCGACCCGCGATGCCAACGCCGGGGGCACGCCATACGTGAAGAGCTGATCGCCCCCCTGCCCCCCCACGTCCACAGCCACCTCGGCGTAGCTCGCAAAGGTATCTGCATCCTCCCGGAAAATGCTCAGCGGTCGCTCGCGCATCCGCGCACCCCTCACTGGCCGAGCAAGACCGCCGCACGGGCGAGCAGACGCTCGGCGACCACCCGTTTGCTCGCTGGTCCGATCTCCTCCACTCCCCCGGCCCGGTCGAGGAGAAACACGTGGTTGCGCTCCGAGGCGAACCCAGCACCCGGCTCTGTCACGTCATTGTACGCAATGAGGTCTAGGTGCTTGGACACAAGCTTCTGCCGGGCAGATTCAAGACCAGCGCCCGCCTCCGCTGCAAAACCTACCAATACCTGACGGATCTTTCTGGCTCCGAGCGTTCCGATTACGTCCGGCGTGGGAACCAGGGCTAAACCCCACTCTGGCCCGACCTCGCTCTTGCGCACCTTCGTTTCATATGCCCGTTGCGGCCGCCAATCTGCGGGAGCCGCTGCGGCCACCACGAGATCACATTGATCAAAGACCGCTAGGGCCTGGGCCAGCATCTCCTCAGTCGTGACGACCCGGTGACAGCGTATCCCGGCCGGAGGTGCCTGTTCCGATGGCCCCGCCACGAGTGTTACGTCGGCCCCCATATCCCGGGCCGCCTCCGCAACAGCCCACCCCATGCGACCCGACGAGGGATTGCTGAGGAAGCGGACCGGATCGATCGCCTCGCGGGTGGGTCCTGCTGTTACAAGCACCCGCCGCCCTACGAGCCATCCAGGCAGATCGAGCGAACGGAGGGGTGCAACCACCACGTCTTCCAATGCAGCAACAATCCGCCTAGGATCGGCGAGACGCCCCCAACCGATGCCCTCTTCCGGCGAGGCAGCCTCCCCATAATCCGGCCCACAGAAGTGGTACCCGTCGGCCCGCAAGCGATCCACGTTACGCTGAATCGCAGGGTGTGCCCACATCCAGCGGTTCATGGCTGGGGCAAAAAGCACCGGCCCCGGAAAGGCCAATAGCCACGTCCCCAAAAAGTCCGGCGCCAATCCGTTCGCCGTGGTGGAGAGCACATCCGCCGTCGCTGGAGCAACAACGGCCGCATCCGCCCAACGTGCGAGTTCGATGTGGTCCACCGACGGCCCCCGATGGAACAAGTCGGATGCCACCGGGTAACCGGAAAGCGCCTCCAGAAGGCGCGGCTGCACGAAGCACGCCGCCGCCCGTGTGAGGATAACGCGAACAGCTGCACCTCGATGAATGACTTGGCGCACCAGATCGGCGCCCTTGTATGCGGCAACGCTACCGGAGATCGCGACCACAACATGCCGACCGTCAAGTCCGGCTTCCCGGACGTGGTCCACCACGCCTTCGCTCCCCCTCGAGCAGAAGACCCGCTCTAGGCGTCGGGCAGCCGCTCAAAATACAACTTTCCCTGCGCCAACTCCTCGAGGGCGATCGTCAGTGGCTTCTCCGAGAGAGACTCCACACATCGCGGTTTTCCATCCAAGAGTTGCCGTGCCCGCTTCGCGGCCACACTCACCAGCGTATACTTGCTCTGCAGGTAGGACATATCTGCCTCACTCCAACCGGACGCCTCCGCCTCTTCCACTCGCTCCGGTTCCGCCATTGCAGCCACCCCCGCTCAGGACTGCGGCACTTCGATCGGTTCCCCCTGCGGCCCGCCCACGCGATGAGCCACCGTCTCTGGATGAATCGCGGACAGGATCACATGGTCCGAGTCAGTGAAGATAACGGCACGGGTACGTCGGCCGTACGTCGCGTCGATGAGCATCCCCTGATCGCGCGCCTCTCCGATCATCCGCCGAATCGGAGCGGACTCCGGACCAACGATCGCGACAATGCGGTTGGCGGACACGATGTTGCCGAAGCCAACATTCACCAGGTGGATGTCCATGACCATGGGGGCCCATCAAACGTGACCCCGCACGCCCTCCCCGTTTACTCCACATTCTGCAACTGCTCACGGATCTGCTCCACGAGCGTCTTAGCCTCCACCGCCAACCCCGTGACCTCCGCGTCCATCGCCTTACTGCCGATGGTGTTCCACTCGCGATACAACTCCTGTGCCAAGAAGTCACAACGGCGCCCCACCGTTCGGCCCTCGTCCATTATCGCACGGAACTGGCTCAGGTGACTCTGCACGCGGACAATCTCTTCCGCAACATCGATCCGCTCCGCCCAGACCCCAGCCTCGAGCAACAACCGCTCTTCCGAGAGGGTAACGCCCGTCCCCAACTCAGCCACCAAGGCCTCAACCCTTTGGCGCCATGCCTCCGCCAACCGCCGCACAACCGCCGGGATGCGTTCGCCCACCCTAGCCGCCCGCCGCTCCAACTGGTCGATCCGTCGAGCAAGGTCCGCCGCGAGCGCCCGCCCCTCGGTCTCCCGTGCCGCTACCACCGTTTGCAGGGCCTGCCGCAGTGCCGCGTCCGCCAAGGAGGCTCCCTGCTCCGCGCTGGGGAGCAACGCCCCAAGCGTCATAACCCCAGGAAGCGCAGCCAGTGCCGTTGCGTCGCATGCGCAAGGCAACGCAAACCGATCAGCCATCTCCTTCAGCGCCTGATGGTATTGGTCCGCCAATGCCATGTCAACGTGAAGGCCGTGCCCATCGACCTGCCTGTTCTCCACGGCAACCGCTACCTCACAACGCCCCCGCTCAATCTCTTCCCGACAGACCCTGCGCAGGGACTCGCCAACCCCATCCCACTCACGCGGTAGTTGACAGGCGAACTCGAAGAAGCGATTGTTGACGGTGCGGAGCTGAACGACCACCGACCAACCGGCATCGTGGTGAGCGGTTCCTCGCCCAAATCCAGTCATGCTGCGCACGTGGGCGCTCCCCTCGCCGACCCTGCCCCAA
This sequence comes from Bacillota bacterium, assembly GCA_021791995.1. Taxonomy (GTDB): domain Bacteria; phylum Bacillota; class Sulfobacillia; order RBS10-35; family JAJYVN01; genus JAJYVN01. Next base: position 135 of record JAJYVN010000029.1, on the reverse strand, counting down.
AGACTAACACGGCGGCGGAGGGCTCGCCAGGGGGGCCTGCGCCTCGCGTTCATGCATCACGCGCGTAATGTACCCGCCGATCCGTCCGGCCTCCGCAGCACTGAGCGCGCCCCAACCGGACTCCTGCACGCGGTC
>JAJYVN010000028.1 GCA_021791995.1 Bacillota bacterium | reverse complement strand
CGGTGCCAAGGAGGAGCACCACAAAGCCACCAAGAAGCGTGCCGTCCATCTTTGGGTCCGAAAGGCCAAAGTGGAGGAGGACCGAGATCGCGAAGGCGAAAAACAGCGCAACGCCGCCCAAAAGCGGCACCGCATGTTGGTGCACACTGCGAGGCCCTGGCTGATCAACGATCCCCCAGCGCACGGCCAAGCGCCGCAGGCTCCCGGTCAGGGTTGCGGCAACAAAGGTCGCTACGACAATGAGGGCGGCGGTGACCATGTCAGCGTGCATCCTTCCTCAGGCCTCAAGCAACGTGGGTGAGTCTAAAATGATCGTGAGCCCTCGGTCAATGGCCACTCGGTCCATCCGAACCAAAAGCCAACCAACCCAAGTGCGCGACCAGATTCGCCACGGCCTGTCACAGATCCTCCCTGTGACGGGATTCAGCCCCGCCGTAGGTATCCCTTGTGCTCCAGCTTGCGCAGGTGCTCGCGCAGGAGCTCTGGTACATCCGCACCATAATGTTCCTCCAGAACAAACATCATGGTCACCGCCGTCTGCGCCACGTCGAGCAGTTCCTGTCCCACCGATTGCATGACGGCCTCATCAGAGTGCGCACGAGGCTCCCCCGAAAGAGCTCGGAACTTGCCGATCGCCTCCGCCAATTCCCCCGCTTCCTCCATCAGTTTGAGGGCGGTGGATTCAAGCGTCGGGCGAAGTCCATCCAGTCGGGGAAGGGCCAGGGTCTTGGTCTGAACCATGTTTCCGCCGAGCGCCGCCGACCTCCTCGGCGAGCGCCCCGTCCCCCCTTTTCGTGTCCAGATCCGAGGTAAGTGTGCCCGACAAGCCGGTGGACCGCTACCCTTCGGGCGCATCCTCCAAACGCGATGGCCCTGTCGGGCGATCCGCAAAGTGCGTCGCTAATGTGGCGACCGCCTCATTCAGAAGCGATGCGACCCGCAAATACACCTCCAGGGGTTGGCCCGCTGGGTCTTCCACCGCATCACCGCTACCGACAGGCGTCCGCCATCGCGTTAACAGAGAAAGCAGTGGTTCGATCCACACATACGAAGGAAGAAGCGCACGGGCGCGATGCGCCTGCCATGGTTCCATCGTCAGCACCAGCGTGCCGATCGTTGGCTGGATCCTCTCAAGGGGCCGACTCCTGTGACGGTGCAGCGACACACCCATGCGACGGAGCGCCTCAATCGCACAGTCGGCCGCACCCAAGCCATCGGCGGCCGCCACCCCCGCCGAAGAGACGGTGGGCGGACAGGGCAGCGCCGCAAAAGCGCGGCGGGCCAGAGCTTCCGCCATGGGTGATCGGCAGGTGTTGCCGCTGCACACGAACACCACCTGCCGTACCTCGCCGATTCCTTCGATGGGTTCCATCCCCTGACTCCTAGCGAACCAGAGCGGACCATTCGCCCCGATACAGACTGGGGTCAACGATGTAGTCGTAGCGCGACGGATCGGCGACAACCGCCGGATACATGGGCGCACCCGCCCGTAACCCGGTCGTCGCTTCGTGCGAAACGGCCGATACGAAGCGAGGCTTCGGAAGATTTCCATAGTGAGGGTTGGGCTCCCAGCGCACCCCGTCCCCTTCCACGAGGGCGTAATATGCCGCACCATGCCGTTCCTTGTAGTCTCCATACTCGGAGGAAAAGCTCCCCGCTACCCAGTTGGCCATCGCCAACGGGGCATCTCCCACATTAATGGTGGCATGGCCATATCCCGGCAGCATAAAGACCTTTTCGCCAGGACCAGCCGGAATCACCAGTACATCATCGATGCGTCCCTGCGCATCCCGGCGCTGCAGGAGGTAGATTGCGCGACCAGAGAGCACCTCATAGACCTCTGGATAGTATGGTCCCTTCGCCGTGCGCGGGTGATAATGCCCGTACGTCTTGGTCCACTCACTGCCGAGCTTGGCCGGAGGAATGATCGTGATGTCGTACCGGAGCGCACGCGGCTCAGTCTTCGCCTTCTCCTCGGGTCGACCAACATTCCGATACATGTAGTACAGGACCGCAGGACCGGACGCCCTCGGATCCACCAATACCTCGCGCATCGCGTCCAGCGTGCGCACCGCCGGTTCGACGGCCAACACCGAATCACCGAAGACCAACGTCCCGTCGTCCTTGAGTTGCAATGGCAAACCACTTGTGCCCTTCAGATCAACCATGCTGCACCCCCACAATCCGTTTGGCAAAGTATACCCGGTATTCACGTTCCGCCGAAGCCCCGCGATTCCTGCCGATGGCCATATGCCCCGCCCCGTGCGCACGGCTGCGCGCCTTAGTGGTCAGTGGCAGAAGCAGCCGCTGCCCGCCGTAGCCGGTCCATCACCGCAAGGCCCACCGCATCCTCCGCCACCGACTCAGCGATGATAGCCTCCGGTCGGTATCGCTCCAGCTCTCGCAGGGCCCCGAAGAGCCTTCGCGCCGCCGTACCCGCATCCCCCCGCCTTCCGATCGTCAAAAGCCGCAGACCAGGGATGGCCGATGCGATTTCCGCCGCTGTTTCCACCGTGCAGAGCACCGAAGCCGCCGGGTGATCATAGAGGGCCCGGAGCACCGCGTCCGCACCAGGATTCACCACCAGGACCGGGACCGAGGGGGCATAATGCCGATGTCGAAGGCCGGGGCTTTTGGGCTGGCCGGGCTCGCGACTTGGAGACAACACAGCACCGGCCACTTCCTCAATGTCCTCCCGCGGCAGCCCGCCTGGACGCAAAAGCGTCACATGCTCCCCGGTGGCGTCCACCACGGTCGATTCCACCCCGATCCGGCACGTACCGCCGTCGAGAACTGCATCGATCCTACCATCCAGCTCCTCGAACACGTCCGGAGCACTGGTGGGGCTGGGGCGTCCCGAACGGTTGGCACTCGGAGCGGCAATCGGGCAGCCCGCCATGCGCAAAAGGGCCAATGCGAGCGGGTGATCGGGACAACGTACGGCAACGGTGGAAAGGCCCGCCCGCGCCACCGAAGAGACGCCGGTTCGGGCAACCAGCACCAGCGTCAAGGGACCGGGCCAAAACCGTCCCGTGAGCGCCTGCGCGCGCCTGTCGAGCACCGCAATCTCCTGCGCCTCCTCCGCGGACCGAACATGCACAATCAACGGATTATCCGCAGGACGACCCTTTGCCGCAAAGACTCCTCCTACCGCCCGATCATTCCGAGCGTCGGCCCCCAACCCGTAAACGGTCTCGGTTGGGAAGGCCACAAGCCCGCCAGAAACTAGGATCTCCGCCGCGCGCGGAAGATCCTCCGGTGCGAGATGCGCGGTTCTCACAGCCGCCAGCCCCCCACCACGCGCAATTGTCCCGCGAAGTCTCGCGCGAACCATACATCCCGAAACCCGTGCTCGATCAGGATGTTCCGCACCGCTTCCGCCTGCGGTGTGGCGGCACCAACCTCCACGGCGAGTAAGCCGCCCTGCCGGAGCCAGCACCGTCCGTCCGCAGCCACCCGCGTATAGATCGCCCGCCACCCCTCCGGCGGCACCAAGGCCGACCGGGGCTCCCAACAACGGATCTCAGGATCCAGCGTCTCCCACTCCTCCGGAGTGACGTATGGGGGATTGCAGACCCCCACCTCATAGGCACCCCGATGGTCCGCCGGCAGGGCGGTCCAGAGATCCCCCCCAAACCAGGCGGTACGCGGACGGAGTCCCAACCGCTCAGCGTTGCGGGATGCGAGCGTCAGGGCGGCTGGATTCGTATCCGTACCGTGCAACACCGCCTTCGACCATGCCGACAACAGCGCAAGCCCAATCGCGCCACTACCGGTCGCGATGTCCGCAACAAGTTCAGCGCCCGTTGGACCAATGCGCTCCAGTACCGATGCCACCACCGTTTCGCTCTCGGGTCGCGGGATCAGAACGCCTCGCGCCGTCGCGAGATCCCGACCCCAGAACTCCCGCCGCCCAACGATGTAGGCAAAGGGCTCCCGCGCACACCTTCGGTCAAACGCCCTTTGGAGCGCGGCCGATTGCTCCTCCGGAACCACGCCATGCGGCTGGAGCAAAGGGTCACAGCCACCCATCGCGCGGATTAAAAGACGCGCTTCGCGCCGCGGTTCCCACACCCCGGCGCGGGCCAGGCGCTCCGCTCCTACGGCCAGCCATTCGGCGGCCGTCATGATGCAGAGATGCCTAGTGTCACCGAAAGCGTAGTCAGACATATTCACGCCTGCTGTGTTCTTTCGGCGCTTTACCATGTGCTTACGCCCTTTCCGCTTCAGCCAGCCGGCTCGCGAAACGGTGACGTTTCGTGGAGCCCATCCGTCCATGGACTATACTTCCCCAGGGACCCGCGGCGGTCTTGAGACCTTCGCGCAGGATGTTGCGTGAGGCATGCAGATCGCGGTCCTCCGTGTGGCCAAAGGCCGGGCAGATAAAGGTGCGATTCGCCCATGTGAGAGCGTCGTTTTTGCTCTCGCACGGGCGGCACAACTTCGATAACGGGAAGAGTCGGCCTACCAAAGCCACCTGACCGCCCCGCAGCGCTGCCCTGTATCGAAGTTGCCTCCGCAACTCCCCGAATCCAACGTCGGCCATCGCACGTGTGAGATGTTGGTTCTGGACCAGGCTAGCGACCGCCCGATCGTTAGGCACGATCACGCCGTACCTATGAGGCAGATTCGTCCGCCGGTGTAGACGCGCAAGCCGCTTCCTCGTCTTCTCCCGGTTGCGACTGCCCAGATGGGTACGGGAGAGATGGAGAGACAGCCGACGCAGCTTCTGGAGATTCTTTGCAAGACTCCGTGGTGCGTCACAGAACTTCCCGGTCGAGCGTGTGCCAGCGTGCAGGATGCCAAGGTCCATCCCTACCGGCGATTGGTTTTGACGCTGGGCGGGTTCCTCTTCCACTTGCACCCGCACTGCAACGAACCACCAGTCTGCTTGGTGGGAGACTGTGGCCCCGAGAATCTTACCCTGGAACCGGAGATGCTCACGCATCGGCGCAAACCCAATCTGCGGAGGTCGGATCTGCTTCCCTTCAACCACAAACTCGTCGTTCGAGACGTAAAAGCCGTCGCGGCATCCGTGTCTTTTCGGGAACGTTGCATGCTTGGTCCGCCGAACGCCTAAACGGCGTAGGACGCGGAAGTCGTTGGCGAATGCTGCTTGGGGAGCACACTTCGTGACCTCGTACATCCAGGAAAACTGTTCCCCCTGGATGGCGTCCCATTCTTTGTTGAGACAGAGCGCGTCCGATTGCTCGCCCGTCGCGCGTAGCTCGTTCCATCGGGCGAGCGTCCCGTTGTAAGTAAACCGAGCGACACCGTACGCCTTGCGGAAACAGGGTTCCTGTTCCGGTGTCGGAATACGCGCCATCTTGGGCGCCAGCGTCATGATCACGGCACCTCCTCACCGCGGATCATTACGGCAATCCTTTTCTTATACCGCCGAAGTCCATCTAGACGTGAGGAGAGCCCGTGGATGATGGACAGAAGACCTGTTACCATGTCTTCTTCCGGCGACAGGCTCGCCGCGTTCATGACCACAATCTCTGCCCCGTGCCGCTTGCAGAACGCTTCGAACCACTCGAAGCCGCAGCGCACCAGACGATCCGGGTGAGCGACGACGATTTCCCGAATCTCTCCTGCCTCGACATGCTTCATAAGGTCGACGAAATGTCTGCCTCATAGTTCCAACCACTGCCCGCATCCTCTAGCCGCAGATCGATGCCGCGTCACCGAGGCGATGCAGAACGGCTCCACCGCCTTTCACTGGCTTTCAAGGTCGTTCGTCTGCCCCGCGCTGGATACCCGGCAGTAGGTAACGAGCAGACGTTCAGCGGAATTCATTCCAGATACTGCAGGTGGTCCTCGTAGGTATAGTAGCGTCAGTTGGTTGGTGACCGCTTGGCTTTAAGGATACCCGTGCGATCCCACCGCTGCAGCGTGCCAGTGGTGCAATCAACCGTCCGAACTCTTTTGGCGAAAATGTATCTTTCACAACTGCAGTATATAACCTTCGCCTACAGTTGTGTGGATCAGTTCTGTACTCCCTGACGGAGGCGCTTCTGCACGTCCGCCGCCGCAAGGGCATCAATCACTTCGTCAAGATCCCCATCGAGGATGGTGCGTAGACGGTAGAGCGTGAGGTCAATTCGCTCGTCCGTTAGACGATTCTCACGAAAGTTGTAGGTGCGGATCCGCTCGCTACGCTCGCCGGTCCCCACCTGGGCCCTCCGCTCTGCCGTGATCTGCTCGGACTGCTCCCCCTGCCTACGCTCCAAAAGCCGCGCTCGCAGCACCTTCATCGCCTTGGCACGGTTCTTCAATTGACTGCGCTCATCCTGACAGGTCACCACAATGCCAGTCGGTAGGTGGGTCATGCGGATCGCCGACTCCGTCTTGTTCACGTGCTGACCACCCGCCCCACTGGAGCGGTAGGTGTCAATGACAACGTCTTCCGGCCGTATTTCGACCTCCACCTCGTCTGCTTCGGGCAGTACGGCGACGGTGGCCGTACTCGTATGCAGTCGCCCATTGGCCTCCGTCTCGGGTACGCGCTGTACCCGGTGCACACCACTCTCATACTTGAGCCGGCTATACGCACCGTCCCCGCTGATCCCAAACACAATTTCCTTAAAGCCACCAAGACCGGTCTCGTTGCTGTCGATCAGCTCAACCTTCCATCGGCGACGTTCCGCATAGCGCATGTACATTCTGGCAAGGTCAGCCGCAAAGAGCGATGCCTCGTCCCCGCCTGCCCCGCCGCGGACTTCAAGAATCACATCCCTGGCATCCCTGGGGTCCCGCGGAATGAGCAACCGTTGCAGGTCAGCCTCCACCTCTTCGACCAGCGCCCCAATGCGTGCGATTTCCGTGTCCAACCAATGCCCGTCCGCCGCACCCCCCTCGTCCAAGAGCAGGCGAGCAGCGTCCAGGTCCTCGAGCAGCTTGCGGCGCTCCTCCGCTCGACGAACAATCGGTTCCAACCGGGAATGCTCCTGGCAGAGCGCTCGATACCGATCGGGGTCCGCCGAGGCGACCCTTGGGTCGGCGATCATATGCTCCACCAGCTTGAAACGGTCCTGCGCGGCCGCCAACTCCTCGGCCAGCCCTTCCATGCGGACCACCCCCTTTGCGCTGCAATGGGCACAAAAAAGCAGGGTAACCCCTGCTTTTTTGTTGCTACGCTAGTTGGCCGCAGCCCGCGCCTTGGTTCGTTCGTACTTCTTCAGGAAGCGCTCCACCCGGCCGCCGCTGTCAACGATGCGTTGCTTGCCGGTATAGAACGGATGGCAGTTGGCACAGATTTCGATGCGCAGTGACTTACGGGTGGAGCCGATATCATACGTTGCCCCACACGCACACGTCACCTTGGTCTGATGATACTCCGGATGGATATCCTTCTTCATAATAGCGACCCAGCGCCCCACACTCCCGTGCGGTCGCAACCGTCCGGGCGCTGGTCCTCCCCTCCTGGATCCATTCTCTTGTGTGTAGTGTATCAGAAAGCACGTGGGTCTTCACCTCGGAAGCTGTCACTCGTGACTGACAGCTTCCACGCGATGCGCCTCCCGTTTGATGAGCCCGAGGAACTCGCTATTGTCCTTTGTCTTCTGAAGACGAGCCATGAGAAGTTCGAGGACGGCCGATGGATCCATGTTTGCGGTAGTCCGACGGAAGAGCCACATCACGTCGAGCTCATCCGGTGTCAAAAGGAGTTCCTCCCGGCGCGTGCCCGACTTCTTCACGTCAACAGCTGGAAAGAGGCGGCGCTCGGACAACTTGCGGTCCAGGTGTAGTTCCATGTTGCCAGTACCCTTGAACTCCTCATAAATCACGTCGTCCATGCGGCTCTCCGTGTTGACGAGGGCCGTCGCGAGAATGGTCAGACTGCCACCCTCCTCGATGTTGCGCGCCGCCCCCAAAAACCGTTTGGGCTTATACAGGGACGCGGGGTCCAGACCTCCGGAAAGCGTGCGGCCCGACGGGGGTGTTACTAGGTTGTACGCCCGCGCCAATCGAGTGATGCTGTCGAGGAGAATCACGACATCCCGTCGGTGCTCCACCAGACGCTTCGCGCGCTCGAGGACGATCTCCGCCAATTTGACGTGGTTGTCGGGATGATTGTCGAACGTGGAGGCAATCACCTCGCCGTTCACCGAGCGCTCCATATCGGTGACTTCCTCGGGACGCTCGTCGATCAGGAGAACCATGATGTGCACGTCCGGAAAGTTGTGCGCGATGCTGTTCGCAATGTCCTTCAGCAAGACAGTCTTTCCTGCCTTGGGGGGTGAAACGATCAGTCCTCGTTGACCCTTGCCGACGGGAGCGACGAGATCGATCAGACGCGGCGAGATCTTGATCGGACTAATTTCGAGGGTATACCGCTCGTTGGGAAAGATCGGGGTGAGGGTATCGAACGGAAGCCGGTCAGCCGCCTCTTCAGGGGTAACACCGTTAATCTCCTCGATGCGGAGCATGCCGAAGTACCGTTCCGGACTGTTCTCCTTGGGTGGACGCGCCTGACCCGCCACCACATCGCCGGTGCGCAGATCGAACCGGCGGATCTGCGACGGGGAGACGTAAACATCCTCGTTGCTCGGCAGGTACCCGACCGGTCTGAGAAAGCCGTACCCCTCCGGCATGATGTCAAGGACACCCTGCGCATAGATGAAGCCATCTCGCTCCATCCGCGCCTTGTTGATCTCCATGATCAACTCGCTCTTGCGGAGGGATGAATACCCGCTGATGTCCAGTTCCCGCGCCAGCGTGTATAACTCGCGCAGGGTCATCGACTCGAGCTCGTTCCCGCGGGTCACGGCCGCCTCTTTACTCAACCTGACTCCTCCATGGTCGAAACCCTTGCCACCTAGAGCACAGAACTCCCCGCAGATGCACCGAAAAACGCACCATGTTGTTCGACTGGGGCTGCGGAGCACGAGGGAGTGAACTCGCTTGAGTAAGCCAACGCCAGACCGAGCACGATCGCGGGCCTGTGCCCTTACTGTTCACCGAAATGGAGAGCGTAACGCGTCGGTGGACTACCGAGTTGGGATACACCACTGCCCTTATACACTATGCGCACACGTCCAATCAAGACGTCCCGCGTTTCGGTCGCGGCCTTCGCTACCTACGAAGGTACCCAGCGCCGCGACCGATCATGTACGGGAGGACATCAGATGGACACCGATACGCCGTGCCCACCACGTATCGCTGCGCCCGCCGCGTCCAGGACCGCCACGACACGTCGGGCACTCTCCGCTGTCACGGCCAACGGAGCCCCTTCGTTCAGGTGAGCCGAGATGTTGTCGTAGTATGAACGCCAACTGCTACGCACGCTGTCCACGATGATCTCCGCCGATAGGTCTCCGAGCTTGGTGCGCACCACAGCGCGCAATGCAGGATCCTCCGTTGCGGCGTCAATGTTACCCCGATTCATGGCAACCTCCTGCGGATCAAGCCCCTCCTTGCGCAGGGATCCCCGATCCCCCAGCACGAACCACCGCGGCTTGCTCTGACGCGCCATGTTGCCCAGACAAACCTCATACAGTGTTCCATCCTCGAACCGCAGCACGAGCTTCGCCAAATTGCCGACTGCCACGTCCGCGGTGGCGTGGACCACCGAGCAAAAGACCTCCACCACCTTGGACGGCACAAGGGACAGCCCGTGATCAATCAGATGTGCACCCCAGTCGTGCAGCATCCCGCCACTGCGTTCTGGATCACGCCGCCAGCCACCGGGCAACCGATCCTGCATCACAGCACACTCGAGGAGGTAGGGCTTCCCTAAGAGTCCCTCCGCGATCACGTGGCGAACCGTCTGGTAGTCCCAATCCCACCGCCGGTTATGGAAAACGCTCAGCATCCGGCCGCTCGTCCGCGCGGCCGCAATCATCGCGTCAGCCTCCTCGGTCGTCAGTGCCATCACCTTGTCGGTGACAACGTGCTTCCCCGCATGCAACGCGCGGATCGCAAGATCGGCATGTGTGTCGTGGGGCGTTGCCAGAACGACCAGATCGATCGCGGGATCGGCCAGGAGTTCCTCCACACTGGCGACAGCCCTGCAACCGCGCTCTTGTGTGATGCGCTGGCGTTTGTCTGCGCTGCTGCTCACGATCGCCTCAAGCGCGAGACCCTTAGATAATGGCACGAGATAACTATGGAACGCACGACCTGCGTACCCGTAGCCAATGATCCCCACCCTGATCAAATGCGTCGCGACTCCGCGCCGGTCGGCACAAAGTCGCCTCCCCTCCTCTGCTCCGATCCCATCACATCTACCAGATTCCGTTTCGGGCACTAGAAGGCTTCCTCCTGCTGGATGGTGCGGGTTGTCGCTGCACTTTCGCAAGAATGGGTGGTTGGAAGGGACATCGTTTCGCCCATTCCTCGGCAACCCACCGATCTGGATACGAATCTTCGACCAATGCTGGCACCGCCGCTCACTGCAAGAACGTCCCTGTTCCCGAATCCCGAGCCCTACGCCCTGCGCAGCGAGGGGCCTGGCGCCGGGTTCGTTGGGCGTGCTTTTATGTGCGGGTCACCCTCTGCATCATTTGGTTCGAGGCACGGGACCCGTGGCGGTGCTCCGCATCCGATCTTGACCGCACCAAACCACCCACCGTTCGCAGCGCACGAACGAAAAGAGGCCGACCGCCCAGTGGGGGCGATCGGCCCAAGAATTGTTCCGGCAGCGACCTACTCTTCCGGGCAGTTACCCACCGAGTACCATCGGCGCTGGAGGGGGGCACGGCCGTGTTCGGGATGGGAACGGGTGGGACCCCTCCGCCATGGCCACCGAAACAAAAGGGGCAGCATAGGGTGGAGCGGGAGCGGATGCACAGAGAGCGGGGGGATGCGCCGCCCCCCGAGGCACTCGGGGGGGCAGTCAAGGGATCGACCGATTCGTACCCGTCCGCTGAACGTGTTACCACGCTTACACGTCGGGCCGATCAACCTGGTGTTCTACCAGGGGTCTTATCTCCCGAAGGAGAGGGAGACCTCATCTTGGGGTGGGCTTCGCGCTTAGATGCTTTCAGCGCTTATCCCGTCCCGACACCGCTACCCAGCGTTGCCCTTGGCAGAACAGCTGGTACACGGGAGGTCGGTCCACCCCGGTCCTCTCGTACTAGGGGTGGCTCCCCGCAAGTCTCCAACGCCCGCGATGGATAGGGACCGAACTGTCTCACGACGTTCTGAACCCAGCTCACGTACCGCTTTAATCGGCGAACAGCCGAACCCTTGGGACCTACTTCAGCCCCAGGATGCGATGAGCCGACATCGAGGTGCCAAACCTTGCCGTCGCTGTGAACGCTCGGGCAAGATCAGCCTGTTATCCCCGGGGTAGCTTTTATCCGTTGATCACCGGCCCTTCCACACAGCGCCGGTGGGTCACTAAGCCCGCCTTTCGGCCCTGCTCGTGGTGTCCCACTCGCAGTCAAGCTCCCTTGTGCCTTTGCACTCGCTGCACGATGTCCATCCGTGCTGAGGGAACCATTGGGCGCCTCCGTTACCATTTGGGAGGCGACCGCCCCAGTCAAACTGCCCACCTGGCACGGTCCCGCCCCCCGCTTCAGGGGGGTCGGTTAGAATCTCAGTCGTTCAAGGGTGGTATTCCACCGTTGGCTCCCCCGAACCTAGCGGCCCGGGTTCTCCGCCTCCCACCTATCCTCTACAGGAACGACCAAAATCCAATGCCAGGATACAGTCAAGCTCCACGGGGTCTTTCCGTCCAGTCGCGGGTATCTCGCATCTTCACGAGACCTTCAATTTCACCGGGCCCCCTGCCGAGACAGCACCCAAGTCGTTACACCTTTCGTGCGGGTCGGAACTTACCCGACAAGGAATTTCGCTACCTTAGGACCGTTATAGTTACGGCCGCCGTTCACTGGGGCTTCGGTTCGGCGCTTGCACGCCTCCCCTTAACCGTCCAGCACCGGGCAGGTGTCAGCCCCTATACATCCGCTTACGCGTTAGCAGAGACCTGTGTTTTTGGTAAACAGTCGCTTGGGTCGTTTCTCTGCGGCCCCCTCGGGCTATTCACCCTAACGGGGCCCCCCTTCTCCCTAAGTTACGGGGGGATTTTGCCGAGTTCCTTAGCAAGGGTTCTCCCGCGCGCCTTAGGCTTCTCGCCTCGCCTACCTGTGTCGGTTTCAGTACGGGCGGATACGCTCTGGCTCCAAGGCTTTTCCCGGCAGTGCGGATTCAGCCACTTCGGTACTTATCTTCCCTCGCCATTACCGCTCCCGCGGCATGGACGGGCAACCAACAGCCCGCTGCGCCTATCCCTCTGCGTCCCCTCTTCGCTCATAACGATTGTATCCGGTACCGGAATATCCACCGGTTGTCCATCGCCTACGCCCTTCGGCCTCGGCTTAGGTCCCGACTTACCCTGGGTGGACGATCCTTCCCCAGGAACCCTCCGGCTTTCGGCGGCGTGGATTCTCACCACGCTTCTCGCTACTCATGCCGGCATTCGCACTTCTGCCCCCTCCACCGCTCCTTCCGGTACGGCTTCGACGGCGAGCAGAACGCTCCCCTACCACCACGCCTCTCGGCGTGATCCGCAGCTTCGGTGATGGTCTTGAGCCCCGTGAATTGTCGGCGCAGGTGCACTCGACCAGTGAGCTATTACGCACTCTTTGAATGGTGGCTGCTTCTGAGCCAACATCCTGGTTGTCTCGGCGCCCCTACATCCTTGACCACTTAGACCATACTTGGGGACCTTAGCTGGCGGTCTGGGCTGTTTCCCTTTTGACGATGAAGCTTATCCCCCACCGTCTGACTCCTCCGATTCACACCACGGCATTCGGAGTTTGCCTGGGCTCGGTAGCCTTGACGGCCCCTTCCCCAAACAGTGCTCTACCTCCGCGGCTCAGCTCGGAAGGCTAGCCCTCTAGCTATTTCGGGGAGAACCAGCTATCTCCGGGTTCGATTGGAATTTCTCCGCTACCCACAGCTCATCCCACGATTTTTCAACACCGACGGGTTCGGGCCTCCACGACGTCTTACCGCCGCTTCACCCTGGCCATGGGTAGGTCACCCGGTTTCGGGTCTACCGCCTCCGACTGCGCGCCCTTTCAGACTCGCTTTCGCTTCGGCTCCGGACCATAGGCCCTTAACCTTGCCGGAAACGGTAACTCGCCGGCTCATTCTTCAATAGGCACGCTCTCAGCCCGCCTTGCGGCATGGGCCTCGAACTGCTTGTAGGCGTACGGTTTCAGGTTCTCTTTCACTCCCCGCCTGGGGTGCTTTTCACCGTTCCCTCACGGTACTATCCGCTATCGGTCGCTTTGGGTCTTTAGCCTTGGAAGGTGGTCCTCCCAGCTTCCCACGGGGTTCCTCGGGCCCCGCGGTACTCGGGTTATTGCATCACCGAAGCCGACTGCCTTTCGCCTACAGGGCTCTTACCCTCTATGACCGACCGTTCCATGTCGTTCGGCTAGGCTTTCGGTCCTCGGCGGCATCGCTGCCGCTTTGCCCACGCAATCCCCACAACCCCGAGCCTGCAACGCCGGCAGGCTTCTCCACCGGCTCGGTTTGGGCTGTGCCCCCCTCGCTCGCCACTACTAGGGGCATCTCGTTTGATTTCTTGTCCTCGCGGTACTGAGATGTTTCAGTTCCCACGCTGTGCCTCCAACCTTCCTATGTGTTCAGAAGGTGGTGGCGGGACTCCATCCCGCCGGGTTTCCCCATTCGGACATCCCCGGATCGACGCCTGTGTGCGGCTCCCCGAGGCTTATCGCAGCTTGCCACGTCCTTCATCGGCCCAAAGCGCCTAGGCATCCACCATACGCCCTTTTTCCCTTGACCACCCCCCGGAGTGTCCCGAGGTGTGATCACGCTCTCTCCCGCTCTCCGTTACCGCCTGGTCTCCCAGGCAGCTCGCGCTCTTCGCGCTCCTATCCCTATTGTGCTGTCAAGCTTCCTATGGAGACGAGCGGGTTCGAACCGCCGACCTCCTGCGTGCAAAGCAGGCGCTCTCCCAACTGAGCTACGTCCCCGTTACCGGCGTTCTGGTGGGCATAGGTAGACTCGAACTACCGACCTCGCCCTTATCAGGGGCGCGCTCTAACCACCTGAGCTATATGCCCGCTGGGTGTTGACAATCGAATAGTGCGTGGGCTTCCCAACATCCCGATCGACCTCAGAGCTCTGGGGCATCTCTGCCCCCCTGCTCCTTAGAAAGGAGGTGATCCAGCCGCACCTTCCGATACGGCTACCTTGTTACGACTTCACCCCAATCGTCGACCCCACCGTTGTCGGCTGCCTCCTTGCGGTTGGCTCGCCGGTTTCGGGTGTTGCCCACTCTCGTGGTGTGACGGGCGGTGTGTACAAGGCCCGGGAACGTATTCACCGCGGCGTTCTGATCCGCGATTACTAGCAATTCCGGCTTCACGCAGGCGAGTTGCAGCCTGCGATCCGAACTGAGACCGACTTTGGGGATTCGCTCCAGGTCACCCTATCGCTGCCCTCTGTGTCGGCCATTGTAGCACGTGTGTAGCCCCGGACGTAAGGGCCATGAGGATTTGACGTCATCCCCACCTTCCTCCGGGTCGACCCCGGCAGTCTCCTGTGAGTCCTCCTTGCGGTAGTAACACAGGACGAGGGTTGCGCTCGTTGCGGGACTTAACCCAACATCTCACGACACGAGCTGACGACAACCATGCAGCACCTGTCTCCTGGCCCCCCTTGCGGAGAGCGTACGCATCTCTGCGCACTTCCAGGGATGTCAAGCCCGGGTAAGGTTCTTCGCGTTGCATCGAATTAAACCACATGCTCCACTGCTTGTGCGGGCCCCCGTCAATTCCTTTGAGTTTCAGCCTTGCGGCCGTACTCCCCAGGCGGGGTGCTTAGTGTGTTAACTCCGGCACGGCGGGGGTCGATACCCGCCACACCTAGCACCCATCGTTTACAGCGTGGACTACCGGGGTATCTAATCCCGTTTGCTCCCCACGCTTTCGCGCTTCAGCGTCAGGTACCGTCCAGGAAGCCGCCTTCGCCACTGGTGTTCCTGCCGATCTCTACGCATTTCACCGCTACACCGGCAATTCCGCTTCCCTCTCCGGCCCTCCAGCTCGACCGTTTCGGCACCACCCCACGGGTTGAGCCCGTGGATTTCAGTACCGACGCATCGTGCCGCCTAGACGCCCTTTACGCCCAGTAATTCCGGACAACGCTCGCCCCCTACGTTTTACCGCGGCTGCTGGCACGTAGTTAGCCGGGGCTTCCTCCGCAGGTACCGTCACCTCCGAGTCCCCTCGGAGACTTCGTCCCCACTGACAGTGCTTTACAACCCTCAGGCCTTCATCGCACACGCGGCGTCGCTGCGTCAGGGTTTCCCCCATTGCGCAAAATTCCCTACTGCTGCCTCCCGTAGGAGTCTGGGCCGTGTCCCAGTCCCAGTGTGGCCGATTACCCTCTCAGGTCGGCTAGCCATCGTCGCCTTGGTGAGCCGTTACCTCACCAACTAGCTAATGGCCCGCGAGCCCCTCCAGTGGCGACCCCTTCCGGGGCCTTTGCTCGAGCAGGGATGCCCCCACTCGACCCTATCTCGGTATTATCCCCGGTTTCCCGGGGCTATCCCCAACCTCTGGGTAGGTTGCTCACGTGTTACTCACCCGTCTGCCGCTGGCCCACCTTGCGGTGAACCCGCTCGACTTGCATGTATGAGGCGCGCCGCCAGCGTTCGTCCTGAGCCAGGATCAAACTCTCCATGACATCTCTGCCACTCCGACAACAAGGGGCTAATTCCTCGCTGCCGCACGCCTGATCCAGGCGCTCTCGCATCTATTTGACGGTCCGTCTTCTTTCCCACGCACTCTTCGATTGTCAAGCTGCCCCCAACGGCTTCGCCGCCCGGCAAAATGGCATTCTACATCCCGCCCTATCCCCCGTCAAGCACCAATTTGCGTGAATGCTCCGACGTGTCGCGCACGCTCCAAGGTCATGCGAGAATGCCACGCAAGGCCCGGGTTCGTGCCTGGGTGAGCGGAAGCGTTGCGGAGGGCTCGGACCAATGGCGGCAGTCTACTCCGGACGGAGCGTGGGGAAGAGCACGACCTCGCGGATCGAGGCAGCACCAAGCAGGAGCATGCACAGGCGGTCCACACCGATGCCGAGACCGCCAGCGGGCGGCATCCCATACTCCATCGCGCGAACGAAGTCCTCATCGAGGGCCATCGTCTCGTCGTTGCCACGGGCCCGCTCTCGGGCCTGGGCCTGAAAGCGCCGACGCTGCTCGTCGGGGTCATTCAGTTCCGTGAAGGCATTGGCAAGCTCCATGCCGGCAACGATCACCTCAAAGCGGTAGGCCAAACGTGAATCGTCCATCTTAGCGCGGGCCAGGGGAGAAATGTCGATGGGGTGATCCACCAGGAAGGTCGGCTGGATGAGACCGGGCTGCACCAACTCCGCTACCAGGACATCAACCCCCTGGCCCCAGGTCAGGTCGGGCGCGAGCTCAACCTCCACGCTATGGGCCGCATTGCGCAACGCAACCGGCGTGTTCGCATTCAGCACATCCACGCCACGGGCTCGGAGCGCATCGACGATCGACAGGCGGGTCCACGGCGGTGTAAAGTCGATTTCCTGGTCGCGCCAACGAACCTGGGTCGTGCCGGTGGCCCTGCGCGCCGCGTTCGCCACCAAGGCCTCGGTCAGTTCCATCATGTCCTCGTAGTCCGCAAAGGCTTGATAGCACTCGAGTAACGTATATTCCGGATTGTGGCGTGTATCGATCCCTTCGTTGCGAAAAACCCTGCCGATTTCATACACGCGTTCAAGCCCTCCAACCAAGAGGCGCTTGAGGGGCAACTCCAGGGAAATACGGAGATGGAAGTCATGGTCTAGCGCATTGTGGTGGGTGATGAACGGACGTGCCGCAGCCCCAGAGGCGACCTCCTGCAGCACAGGTGTCTCCACCTCGAGAAAATCTCGATGGTTGAGCGTCTCGCGTAGGGAGGCGACGAGACGACTCCGACGGACAAAGAGATCCCGAACCTCCGCATTCGTGATGAGGTCAATGTAGCGGTGCCGGTAGCGCAAG
>JAJYVN010000355.1 GCA_021791995.1 Bacillota bacterium | reverse complement strand
AGACCAACTCTGAGCCGAACCGACGAAGCCGGTCCTTGTGCGTCAAAACCAGTCGACCAACTTCACCAGAGCCGATGCGACGCAGGAGTTGTCGTAGACCCTTCTTGTGGTCGTTCAGCCCTGACCCAAGATCCTGTAGCACCTCATAGCTCCAACCGTTCGCAGCGGCGAACGACTCCAGCAAAGCCACTTGACGGGCGAGGTCGTCTTTCGGATCGTGACTCGAAACCCGTGCATACGGCAGAGTGATGCGAGCCGATGGTGCCTTGTGCCGCCCAAGAGCATGTCGTTGAGCCAAGTCATAGCGGCGGAACCCGGTCGGCGTGCGCTCCACAACGATCTTGCCTTGTTTCTCCCATCGCCGCTGGGTTTCATGGTGTGCCCCCAATTCCTTGGCGGCTCTGCCAATGCTAACCTTGCTGCCTACACTATCCACTTTTGTTACAAGACGTTCAGAGAAGTTGGTGTTTTAGCGTGCCGTATCTACCCCCCTGCCGGCTTGGTCGGCACCATGCGGCCTGAAAAGCCGAGAGCACGGCGAATCTTCATCCGCACGTGCGGCGGTGGAGTGAAGGTCGCAATTTGCTTGGTGCTCAGAGTCCGCCAGCTCGTCGGACCTCGTCGACCTAGAGAGCATCACACATTTCGCCACGTTTCGGGGTGAGCACGTAAGGGAGATACCCCGGGAATCTGGTCGTCGCGTCACCCGCCCGAGCACGTGGGAGGTGGATCGATGGCGTTGGATGTGATCCGGGCGCGGTGCGCTGGTCGGTAGAGGGTGGCCTCGTGCCGCGGCCGGGTTTGCTTATGCTTGTCCAACCGGTCGCCGACGGCCCGGTGTCGGTCCGGCACCCTAACTGCGCCATGTCCATTTGTGTTACATCCTCCCGCAGAACCCGGTGGGCGGATTTCCCACACCGAGCGCTGCCATTTTCGCGCATGCCCTCAGACTGTCCGACGCAGGATCCGAGGTGTGGGGAGCGCGAATCAAATCTTCCTCTGCCATTCCTGCCAGGTGAGTCTACTCCCGGGTCAGTACCGGACCGGAATGGCAACCTCGGTGCTTGGTCGCACCCCAAGTGCCCGAACCGGATCCTCGGCAGGTCCGACGCGTTCGGGCACGGTCTGGTCTCGAGATCGCTGGAGGTGCGATCGGAGGGGCAGCGTCCCGGCTGGAACCGGCTACGCTTCGTGGTAAGAGTGTGGTCTCATTGCACGGAGAGGGGGGGAGTGGCGCTTACGCTGTTCCTGGAAGGGGACAGCCTCCGCGCCGTCTTCTTTATGGACCGCCATGAACTTCTGGCAGAAAGTGTCCTGGACAAGTTCCTGCGTTATGTTCGGATCGATACCACGTCAGACCCAAGGGCGACAGTGGTTCCGTCGACCAACGGGCAGTGGCATCTTCTGAATCTGCTGCGCGACGAGCTGAGTGCGATGCGGGTCGAGGACATTGTGCTCAACGAGCATGGGGTCTTGACCGCAACACTTCCCGCGCGTGGCGACCCCGGGCCGTTGGCGCCGACTGTGGGATACATCGCCCATGTGGACACCTCACCGTCGGTAAGTGGTCGTGATGTCCGTCCTGTCCTCCATCGGTCATACGGGGGTGGCCGGATCCAGTTACCATCTGGTCTCGTGTTGGAGCCGGAGGAACATCAAGACCTTGTCGATGCCATAGGACTCGACATCGTCACCGCCGATGGTACGACGCTCCTCGGTGCGGACGACAAGGCGGGCGTGAGTGAAATCATGACCGCCCTCAGCCGGATGATTGCGGCGGATGATTCCCATGCTCGCATTCGGGTGGCGTTCACACCCGATGAGGAGATTGGGCGCGGGGTGGATTACCTGGATGTTCCGGCCTTTGGTGCCGACCTCGCTTACACAGTGGATGGTTCGGCGCTCGGGGAACTCTCTGCGGAGAACTTCCACGCAGAGAATCTGCGTATTCTGATCCATGGTCACAATGTCCACCCAGGGTTTGCCCGTGGCCGTATGGTGAATGCGGTGACGGTAGCCGCTTGTCTGATCGCGTCGGTTCCTGCGGGTATGCGGCCGGAGACGACTGATGGCTTATCCGGGTATATCCACATCGATGCGGTGCATGCCAGCGTTGAGCAGGCGGAGCTGGTTGTCCTCATTCGCGACTTTGAGTTGCCCAGACTGGAGAGAAAGCGTCGATGGCTGGAGCAAATGTTACGTGCGTTGGAATCCGGGCACCCCGGCTGCAGTGTCGAAGTGGAGCGAACGGGTGGCTACTCGAACATGGCAGACAAACTGAGGGAGCGACCTGAGGTTGTGCGCTTGGCGCGGCAGGCCATGGAGGATTGCGGTGTGGCGGTGCATCTGACAGCAATTCGTGGGGGGACGGACGGGGCGAGGCTCACCGAGCGTGGCCTTCCGACCCCCAACCTCTTTGCCGGCGGCATGGAGTTTCATAGTCGGACGGAGTGGGTCCCTGTGCAGTGGATGGAGAAAGCGGTGGAGACCTTGGTGCGTTTGGCAGAGATTTGGGGCCGGGTGTGAGGCCGCGTTTGCCTCACACCCGTATCCCAGCAAGTGCATGTCCCACATGTCTCCACAGGGCGTTATACAGTGCCATTGTCCGGAGCACCCATAGTCTCTTTCTGCCATCCGCCGGTTGCGGCCGTTTGGGTCTGTGCAGTAACCATCGCTTCGTCCGACCCCGTTGGCAGTGGCGTTGGGTCCTGGATAGCAGCGGCGACGCCCTCGGTCCATGACACCTCCTCTTCGGTCGCCACGGCGTCTTGGGTCAGTTCGATCCGCTTGTCCTCGGCGTCGAGGGTAAGGGCGAGCAGTGGCTCAGGAGAGGCTTCGGGTACCAAGGATGGTTCTTCTGCCGGTGGCTCCTGGGCTTCGCCTTCGGGGCCGGGACTGGGCTGTACGGCGGATGCTTCCTCGGCGTCGAGGGTAAGGGCGGGCAGTGGCTCAGGAGAGGCTTCGGGTACCAAGGA
>JAJYVN010000354.1 GCA_021791995.1 Bacillota bacterium | reverse complement strand
TGCGTCGTTTGCAAGACGCCGGGCTTGGCGAGGTCTACTCAGCGCCCTTCGACGTGGCGTTCGACCGCTATACGGTGTTCGAGCCTGACGTGCTTTTCGTCCGCGCCGAACGGCTCGAGATCGTGACGGATCGCAACGTGAGCGGCGCTCCGGACCTCGTGGTGGAGGTACTGTCCGAGAGCACGCGGGACGCGGACCTCGGACGCAAGCTGCGCGCCTACGGCAAGCACGGCGTCGGCGAGTACTGGGCCGTCGACCCAGACGCGAACACGGTTCAGGTCTTCCGCCGGGACGCCGAGGGCTTCGTTGACAAGGGCACCCTCCGCGTGGGCGACGAGCTGGTCTTTCTCGGCACGACCCTGAAGGTCGCCGACATCATGGCCTGAACGCGGCCCGGGTCGAAGGCGGGCCCGAGTTCATGGCTGGCTCTTTTGCGCTGCTTGCCCGCGTCCACCGTGGTTCAGGTGACGGTGGCTTTCGTCAGCACGCGGGCCGCACCTTCCCAGGCTAACCGGGCCGCCGCCTCCTGCGGCGGCGTTCCTCGTGTCGTTCGAGGATCGACGCGTAATCGAAGGCGCGCCCAGCGAAGTGGTCGCCCACGCGCGACAGCGCCTCCGCGGTAATGCTGTCGAGACTGTACCCAAAGAGCGATCAACGCGCCGAGGCGTGCTCGCTCATCTCGCACCAGTGGCAGCGCGGCCGCAGCCCACTCGAAGTGATGGGCGAACGCCTGATAGAGGGAATCGGGACCGCCGCCGTACGCGTTATAGTGTACCTTCTCCCTGGCCACCTCCCTGTTCAGTTTTCCAGGTCCGTTAGACTTGACTTGCTCCGCGGCACGGTGTCTTGGACACAACTTTCGGTACGCCCCAACATAGGGAGACCAATATAATGCGGCGAACGTGCAGCATGTCGTACCGCCGTTCGTTCCTAAGTTCGCGAGGAGGGGAGTCATGTTAGCGCCTGACGCAACCCTCGAGGACCGCCGACGATCGAGGCCGGCAGTACCCATCTACCGCGGGCGCCGGTTGACGCTTGCACCGCATCGCAGAGCTCCGGATCCTGCCAACCTGCTCGAGATCCGTCGGTGGGTCCGTCAGGCCCGGGGCCCGACCGCACTGGATGTATTCTGTGGGGCTGGTGGGCTCAGCCTGGGACTGAAGGACGCCGGCTTTACCATCCTGGCCGGAGCAGACTCTGACCCCGCCTCGGTTGAGACGCACCTAGCCACCATCGGCGGACTCGGGTACCTAGGGGACCTCGCGGATCCGGGGGATTTCCTAGAGCGCCTCGAGGTGTGGGGCATTGAACACGTCGATCTGGTCGCCGGCGGGGTGCCATGCCAGCCGTTCTCGCGCGCGGGTCGCTCCAAGATCCGGCATTTGGTGGAGTCCGGGGTCCGCTCCCCGTTTGACGCGCGAACCACTCTCTGGCGCTCCTTTGTGAGGATCGTAGACGCTCTCCAGCCCAGGGCGGTCTTGTTGGAAAACGTGCCTGACTTGGCCGCCTGGGAGGATGGCGAGCTGCTTAACGAGTTCCGAGACTCACTCGAGGATCTGGGCTACCGAACGGCGGCCCGCGTACTCAATGCATACGAGCACCGTGTACCGCAGCACAGGGCACGGCTATTTGTGGTTGGCTTGCGCGCCGGCCGCGAGTTTAAGTGGCCACGCCCGGCCAAGCGAACCACCGTTCGCGACGCGATAAGTGACCTTCCGGCGGCCCCCCCCGCCCAACGAGAGGAGCGCCTGGATTACGCTGGCCCCAGCACCGCGTTGCAAAAGCGTCTCAGGCGTGGTGTGCCCCGACGGGACGCTGACGCTATCTATGACCACATCACCAGGGATGTACGGCCGGACGATGCCGAGGCGTTCGCCCTTCTCGCCCCAGGGCAGACGTACAAGACCTTACCTGAGCATCTGAGGCGCTACCGGTGCGATATCTTTGACGACAAGTACAACCGGCTATCTTGGGATGGCCTGAGCCGTTCGATTACAGCGCATATGGCCCGCGACGGCTATTGGTATATCCACCCTGAGCAGAACCGAACCCTTTCGATACGAGAAGCTGCGCGGATTCAAACCTTTCCGGACTGGTTTCGGTTCGCTGGCGAACCAAGTCATCAGTACCGGCAGATTGGCAACGCGGTCCCGCCATTGCTCGCGGAGGCGGTCGGACGCGCGTTGCGTCGGACTCTGTCCACCCGCGGGCGGCCGCCGCAGAGGTCACGCGGAGGGTTCCGTGAGGATCTGCTGAGGTGGCACACGAAGAACGCAAGGAATTATCCGTGGCGACACACAAGAGACCCGTGGCACGTGCTTCTTGCCGAGGTATGTCTGCACCGAACCAGAGCTGAGCAGGTCGTTCCAGTCTACGAGGCGTTGATTCGCCTCGCACCGTCCCCCACCAGCATGGTCGAGAACGCAGACACGGCGAGGGACATCATGCGGTCCCTCGGCTTGAGGGGCCGGGCGGACCTGATGATTGACATGGCCAGGGTGATTGTTGAGAGGCACGGGGGCAGGACACCGGAAACGAGGGAAGAATTGTTGGACTTGCCAGGAGTCGGGGACTATGCCGCCAGTGCCGTTGTGGTGTTCGCTTTGGACCGCCGGGTGGTTCTGGTTGACACCAACACAACCAGGATCATTCAGCGCGTTCGCGGACTCGAAAGGGCTGGACACTGGCACTTTCGTTCCGAAACCTATGATCTCGCGGACTCCAAAGGTGCGGATGCTGCGTTTAACTACGCCATGCTCGATCTCGGAGCGCTGATCTGCAGGCCGAGCCAGCCGCTCTGCTCCCAATGCCCTGTGACTAAGGACTGCATGGCATACCAGAGTAGGCGCTATCTTCCGAGGCAGGCACAGGCCCAAGGGGGTGGGCGTTAGAGATGGACGCTGTGGAGCCCGACACCATTACCCTGATCCCATCCGCCAGACGCCTCATGGACTCATTACGGGATATCGGCTACGATCCCGC
>JAJYVN010000353.1:2695-2993 GCA_021791995.1 Bacillota bacterium | reverse complement strand
GCGCTTGCCGATAGGAACTTTGGAGGATCGACCGTGAGCGGCAGGCACGTCCATCGGTATGAGCTTACGTCGTTTGACGTGACGCGGGAAGGGGGTGCACCCCACAAGTATACCGCCACTTTCGAGTGTATGGGGGTGGGAAGTTGCGGGGTGCGGGTGTTCCGTCTCGAACTCGGGGACCCGATCCCACTCATCCTCGCACTCTACATAGAGTGGGCAGTCACTAGGCACCCATCACCAAAGAAGGGGGGCTGATCATGGGCGGCGGGCACATCCATCGGTACGAGCTTTGGTCGGT
>JAJYVN010000353.1:0-2685 GCA_021791995.1 Bacillota bacterium | reverse complement strand
GCCGTGGAGCATCATTTTCCGATGCAAAGGGGGAAAGCGGGGTGTTGGGGCCCATGACATCCGCTTAATGGCCGGGGACCCGATTCCGGGGTCACTGCGCACCCCTCTGGGGAAGTGGGGACCCATCGTGGGCAGCCCCACGCACCGCAACCCGATAAATGGGCAATGGTGCGAGGGAAAGCGCTTTTCGGTGTGGGTGGAAAATCTCTGCTTCGCGTGCCCGAAATGCGGGTACGCAACCACGATGCGCCTTGGCCCGAAGAGGCAGGTGGGTGGGGGCACGACCGTGGGCGAAGAGTGCCAAGTCTCCGGCATGTACGCGGATTCTGTGATTCCATGGGGAACCGTGGAGTGGTGCAACACCCATCACCAGCTATACCTGCAATGTGAACGGGATGCTCTCAAGACGGAGAACGAGCGGCTACATCAGGAAAGGGATGCGTGGCACGACCTGTGTGTCCACATTACCGAATATGAGGGTACCACATCGATCCAAGAATTGGAAAAGGAAGTGCAGAAACGTATTGCCGATCCGAATCACAAATGGTTCCAGTCCTCGGCCCCCGCCGGGACAGGACATGGTAACGACATCGTGACGAGCACGGACACATGATACACCGAAAGGAGCCACCGTACGCCGGGACCACAATAGCCGTGGAGAAGACCTGGGCGGAAATCGAGCGACTATTGATGGACTACGGGGCGGAGGCAGTGAGGCGAACGAGGTTGAAGAACGGAAGCACCACCATCGAGTTTGCGCTAACGACAGACACGGGGGGTGTGACGAAACAGTTCGTGTGCCAGATAACGCAACCCACCATAACCCGGAAGAGACGGCGAAAGGTCAACAACCAATGGGGAAGGCCGATCACTACTGTGGTCAACGAGGACGACGATGCGGCAGCAGCGCGATTGACACACTGGTACATCAAGTCGCTACTGGAGGCCGCAGCGTATGGCCTGATGAGCGTGGAGAAGGTCTTCATGACACATATCAAGTTCCAGTTAGGAGACGGGACAACGACAACAGCGGGGGAACTGATGGAGCGTTCGATGGTGGATGGGAAAGCGCCCACAATAAGTGGATTCGACCATGCACAACCGGCACTCCCAGAGAAGAGGCAACCGGCACAGGTAATTGAGGCGAGGGCGGAACAGTGAGCGAAGAGTGTGTAGTGGATCCGGAACTGGTAGGACAGAGTGCGGAGAGATTCTGTCGGACGCATGGGCGGTTGGCGTTGGTGTGTGACCTCTATCAGGAATTAGACCACCTCAAGGCATCGAACAAGCGGTTGCAGGATGCCATAAAGGGAATTATTCCTTCGCTTAGCAACAAGCAGGTTTCGGAATTGTGGTGGTTGCTCGGTGGTTTACATTCCCCGACCTCTGCCGGGACAGGGGGTGGAAAGGATATGCAGGCAACACCCCGGGCAGAGTCAGTAACTCTGCCGGAGTCCGCGAGTCCTGCCGATGCGGCTAAGGTTGCGGGTTCGATTCCCACCCCATCCCCGAAAGCAGAGGCCGGGGACGCGCCATGTGAGCATATCGACTGGAGGCATTGGCAGGTGCGCGGCGTGTGGTTTCATTTCATGCCTGACCCGGCTGTATCAGGGCGGGTCATCGGGTTCACAATGTCCGAGTGTCCCGGTCCCAAGCGGGATGCAGAGGCCGAGAGGCGAGGATTTCCTCCTGTCGGAACCTTCGCCCTGCGCGCACATTTGGAGCTTCATGACGGGAAGTTCTCCGAAGCAGAGGCCGGGGATGTGCCGCGGTGTGGTTGGTGCACGCCGCAATGGAACCCTCATTGGTTCGCCGACAAATACGGTGGCATATGTGTCACCTTCGTTGATCCGGCGTCAAAGAACCCGGTGCATACGGTGGAGAACCCGGCAGAATGGACCAAGTGTTCCGGCCCCAAGCCGAAGGCGGAGGGCGTGGATCCCCATTGTCCTCTCTGCGAGTGTCTCTGCGGTTGTGCGTGTGAAATGGTACGGTGCCGGGAGTGCGGGTGTGGCCCCAAGCGGGAGGCGGAGGGCCGATCATGAGCGAGGAGTGCCGATCACTTCAAGGAAAATATAAGGGCAAGTGGTGTGTCACGCATAATCAAGCTATATGGTTCTGCCTTATTGACGACCTGAAGTTGGAGAACTCCAAACTGCGTGCATTGCTTCCTATTGAGCCGTACAGGACGGTTCAGAACTTGCGACGGGACATTTACCGCTTCAAGAAGGAGAACAAGCGGCTACGGTCGGACTTGGAGCATGTTGCCTTTAACTGGTTCCACGGTGAGGGGTTAGTAGTTTCCGATAAACTAAAACAGTATCTCCCTTGTCCATCCTCGACCTCTGCCGGGAAAGAGTCGTTAGCCGCGTCAGTAAGGGCCGGGCATAATCCTGTAATCCCACCCCCAACACCGGCGCAGGACGACCCGAAAGCAGAGGCCGGGGACACGGATTGCATTTGTGGGCACAGCTACAAATGGCACAACAGCATTGGCTTGATGTGTCTGGCGCCAAAATGTCAATGCTCAGAGTTCCAACTGTAGTTGGGTGACGCGGGGGTCGGCCCGTCCGCCCGTAGCCCTTAAGTCGCCCCTTGCATATCCCCTTCCCGATGGGGGAAGATGATGCGGGGGCGAAGACCCCGATGTGGTTGCGGTGGCTCGGAACGTATGCCCGGTTCATG